>JBFFPW010000080.1:0-6745 GCA_041573815.1 Desulfuromonadales bacterium | reverse complement strand
GGATGTGCCCCTGGTCGATGTCAGCAGTACCGCCCATGCGGCCCAGATGGTGGCGGATGATGACACCACGGCCGCTATCGCCAGCGAGGCCGCCGCGAACCTGTATGGCCTCAAGGTGGTTAAGAAGAAGATTGAAGACAATCCAAATAACTTCACCCGGTTTCTGATTGTCGGCAAGAAAAATCCGGACAGGACCGGTAGCGACAAGACGTCTTTGATGTTTCGTATCAAGGATGAGCCCGGTATCCTCTATCGCATGCTGGAGCCGTTCAGCAAGCGCAATATCAACCTGGCGAAGATCGAGAGTCGGCCCCTCAAGAAGAAAGCCTGGGAATACATCTTTTTCCTTGATCTCGAAGGGCATATCGATGATGACGTCATTGCCGAGGCGGTTGAAGATTTGGGGCAGTATTGTGAGTTTGTTAAAGTGCTTGGTTCATATCAGCGGGCGCGTTGAAGGTAGAGTGACAGTTTATGGATAAACAGAATCCTTATATCGAGAAAATGTGCATTATCGGCGTCGGCCTGATCGGTGGCTCCTTCGCCCTGGCTCTTAAAGAGGCAGGTCTGGTTGGTGAGGTCGTCGGCGTCGGCCGCGGGGTTGAGAACCTGCAAAAAGCAGTCGAGCTTGGCGTGGTCGATCGTTACACGACCAATGCCCCGGAAGGTGTTGCCGATGCCGATTTAATTTTCCTTGCGACTCCGGTTCTGGCCATCGCCGGTGTTATGGAACAGATTGCCGGACATCTTAAAAAAGGGGCGATCCTGACGGATGGGGGCAGTGTCAAAGGGGCGATTATTGATGCGGTCGAGCCGTTGCTGCCTGATGACGTGCATTTTGTGCCGGGGCATCCGATTGCCGGAACGGAACATAGCGGTGCTGAAGCAGCTTTTGCCACCTTGTACCGTGACAGACGCTGCATTTTAACGCCGACAATAAATACTGATAATGAAGCCCTGGCGACGGTGCAAGCTCTCTGGCAGGCGGCTGGCAGTGAAGTTGTCGTGATGGAGGTCGAGAAGCATGACCGGGTTCTGGCGGCAATCAGTCATCTGCCGCATATGGTTGCTTACGCCCTGGTTGTGGCTGGAAGTTCATATGATCGCTATGAAGAGAATATTCTCGAGTATTCTGCCGGCGGTTTCAAGGATTTTACCCGCATTGCTTCTTCTGACCCGACCATGTGGCGAGATATCGCCTTAAGCAACAAGGAGGCTCTGATCGAAATGATGAGCCACTTTGAACGTTTTTTTGCTGAACTTAAAGAAGATATTGCCGAAGGTGAAGCACAGAAGCTCTACGATTTCTTTTTGAAGTCGAAACAGAGCCGTGATGCAATCCTTTGATTGGATGATGAATAAATGACACAAAAAAGAACAGTTTCAATGAGCCGGGGGCTGCGCGGCGAAATTTCGGTCCCCGGTGACAAATCGATATCACACCGTTCGATCATGTTCGGATCGTTGGCTGAGGGTATTACCCGGGTCAGCGGCTTTTTGCAGGGTGAAGACAACTATGCCACCCTCAAGGCATTTCGGGCGATGGGCGTGAACATCGTCGATAACGGCGACGGTCATCTTGAAATCAAAGGTGTTGGCCTGCATGGCTTGCAGGAGCCTGAAGATATCATCGATTGTGGCAATTCCGGTACGACCATGCGGTTGATGACCGGTTTGCTCTCCGGTCAGGATTTTTTCTCGGTTCTCTCCGGTGACCAGTATCTGCGCAAGCGGCCGATGCGGCGGGTGGTAACGCCCCTGAGTATGATGGGGGCGGGAATCTGCGGCCGTAATAATGGCGAGCTGGCTCCGTTGGCGATTCAGGGCGGTCATCTCAAGGGAATCAATTATACATCGCCGGTTGCCAGTGCCCAGGTCAAGTCGGCGCTGATTCTCGCCGGACTTTATGCCGATGGCGAAACCACCATTCGTGAACCGCATCTCTCCCGCGACCATAGCGAACGGATGTTGAAATGCTTCGGTGCCGACCTTGAACCGTTTGACGGCGGTGTCAAGGTGAAGCCGGGTGGCGAACTCAGCGCCCAGGAGATTAAGGTCCCGGGCGATATCTCTTCGGCCGCCTTTTTTCTCGTTGCCGGGCTTATTGTTCCGAACAGTGAGCTTCTGGTGCGCAACGTTGGTATCAATCCGACCCGAAGTGGCATTATCGATATCCTGCTTGAAATGGGCGGCGATTTGCAGCTGTTGGATCAACGTGAGGTTTCCGGTGAACCGGTGGCTGATATCCTGGTGAAAAGCAGTCGCTTGCAAGGAATCGAAATCGGCGGGTCGGTGGTGCCAAGAGCGATTGATGAATTCCCGGTTGTCAGTGTTGCTGCCGCTTTTGCTGAAGGAACAACCACCATCAGTGATGCCGAGGAGCTGCGGGTCAAAGAGACTGATCGGATCGCGGCGATGGTGGCGCAGTTGTCAAGCCTCGGCGTCAAACTTGAGCCGCGGACCGACGGAATGGTGATCGAAGGGGCAGGTCGTCTTTCGGGTGGCCATGTGCAATCGTGTGGTGATCACCGTATCGCCATGAGTATGGCTATTGCTGCGCTCGGTGCTGAATCTGCAGTGACCATCGATAATACCGAATGCACCGAGACCTCTTTCCCTGGATTCTGGGAGCTGCTGCAACAGGCCGATGGGGCATGATATGAAAAAATTGATTATCGCCATTGATGGACCATCCGGAGCAGGAAAGAGCACGTTAAGTAAACGCATTGCCGGTAAACTCGGATATGTCAATATTGATACCGGGGCCATGTATCGGACTGTTGCTCTGGCCGTCAAGCGTGCCGGCATTGATCTTGAGGACCTTGCGGCCGTTCAGTCTTTGCTCGACACGATCCGTATCGATTTTAAACGGTCGAATTCCGGCGACAGGGTTTTGCTGAATGGCGAGGATGTATCACTGGAAATCCGGACTCCGGAGACCAGTCAACTAACGCCCCAGGTCGCTGCACTCCCTGAAGTTCGAGAAGCAATGGTTGCGCGTCAACGCGAAATGGGCGCTGCCGGTGGCGTCGTCCTTGAGGGGCGCGATATCGGTTCGGTTGTTTTTCCCCAGGCAGAAGTGAAGCTCTTCATGGTGGCTTCGGCTGAGGAGCGCGGAAGACGTCGTTATGATGAGCTCGTCGCGAAAGGGCTGGAGGTTGACCTGCAGCAGACAATTGACGATGTTGAGAAGCGTGACCGGGCCGACAGCCAACGTGAACATTCGCCGCTGGTTAAAGCCGGAGATGCTGTAGAAATAGATACAACCGGTCTTGATATTGAACAGGTGCTCGAAGTCATGCTGGATGTTGTCGCAGTCCGGCAGGCGGCATCAGGAGAGTAAACGTGGAGATATTCCTGGCAAAAAGTGCCGGTTTCTGTTTCGGCGTCAAAAGGGCGACCAATATGGCCTTTAAGGCCGCCGAACAGCATAAGCAGATCTGTTCACATGGCCCGATTATCCATTCGCCGCAAATGGTCGACAAGCTCGCCGAGCAAGGGGTCGATGTTGTCAGTGATATCGAGGATATCCCGGACGGAGCGGTGATTATCAGGTCTCACGGCGTCACTGCCGATGAACTTCACCAGATTCTGGACCGGGATCTTGATATCGTTGATGCGACCTGTCCGTTCGTCAAGAAGGCCCAGGATTATGCTGCCCTCCTGAGTCAAGAAGGCTACTCGGTTGTCCTGGCCGGAGAGGCTGAGCATCCGGAGGTCCAGGGGATCATCTCCTACGCCCGGCAGGGTGCTGTTTATACCGTTGCTAATCTGGAAGAGGCTGAAAAGCTGCCGAGAATGAAGAAGATCGGTATTGTCGCCCAGACGACCCAGTCCTACGATAATTTCTGTCAGATTGTCGAGGCCTGTCTCAGTAAGTGCCAGGAAGTACGGGTGTTTAATACGATTTGTGATGCCACAACCGTTCGCCAGGAAGAAGCGAGCGCCATTGCCGAAAAAGTCGACCTGGTTATCGTTATCGGCGGTTATAACAGTGCCAATACCACCCGGTTGGCGCGAATCTGCAAAGATATTCAGCCGAAAACCTATCATGTGGAAACTGCCGCTGAAATAGATCCGCAGTGGTTGTTGAACATTGAGAAAATAGGGATCACTGCCGGCGCATCAACCCCGCAATGGATCATCGATGAAGTCTATGAAAAAGTCTCGCAAGTAGGTAAATAAGGGTTTGTTTTTTAAAAACCTTTATGATATTGTCCTCCTTCGTGACCAAGTCACAATGCCCTTTTCAAGGAGCAAAAAAAAATACCCAGGGGGTAACATTAAGTAATGGTAGAAAACACAGAAACATTCAACCCAGATGAAGAAGAAATGGAAGAGATGGACTCTTCCGAGATGGAAGAGAGCTTTGAGGCACTCTTCGAAAACAGTATCAAGGAACTGAAGTCCGGTAACGTCGTTATCGGTACAATCGTTCAGGTCAACGATGATGATGTCGTTGTTGACGTCGGTGGTAAATCCGAGGGTGTTATTCCCCTGCGGGAGTTCGCCGGTGATGAACGGGCTGCCGATATTAAAGTTGGCGACCAGTTTGATGTTCTGATTGAACGGACTGAAAACGAGCACGGCCTGATCTCTCTTTCAAAAGAGAAGGCTGATCGTCAGAAAGTCTGGAATGATCTGGAAGAAGGCGCTGTTATTGATGGCCGTATTCTCTCCCGGATTAAAGGTGGCCTGACCGTCGATATCGGCGTCAACGCCTTCCTGCCTGGTTCGCAGGTTGATCTTCGTCCGGTGCGTAATCTGGACAAGATGATCAACGAGACTTACCAGTTCAAGATCATTAAGCTGAACAAGCGCCGCGGTAATATTGTTCTCTCGCGTCGTGTTCTTCTTGAAGAAAAGCGTGAGTCGCAACGTGGTGAAACACTGCAGACGCTTGAAGAGGGACAGGTCATTGAGGGTATTGTCAAGAATCTGACCGATTATGGTGCATTTATTGACCTCGGCGGCATTGACGGTCTTCTGCATATCACCGATATGTCCTGGGGACGCGTCAATCATCCATCCGATATTCTTTCGGTCGGTGATGCGGTCAATGTCAAGGTTCTGAAGTTCGACAAGGAAAAAGAACGCGTTTCCCTCGGTCTCAAGCAGACCTCAACGGATCCGTGGCTCGATGTTGAAAAAACCTTCCCGGTTGGCGCCAAGGTGAATGGCAAAGTTGTCAGCCTGACCGATTATGGTGCGTTTATTGAGCTGGGTGATGGCATCGAAGGCCTGATCCATGTTTCGGAGATGAGCTGGACCAAGCGCGTCAAGCACCCGAACAAGGTTCTCAATGTCGGTGATGAAGTTGAGTCGGTCGTACTGGCTCTTGATATTCCGAACCGTCGTATTTCACTCGGCCTCAAGCAGGTTGAGCCGAATCCATGGGATGTTATCGGTGAGAAATTCCCGGCCGGCACCATTATTGAAGGCCAAGTGAAGAATATTACTGACTTCGGTGTTTTCGTTGGTGTTGACGAAGGGATTGATGGCTTGGTTCATATCTCGGACCTCTCCTGGATCAAACGCGTTAAGCATCCTTCCGAACTTTACAAAAAAGGCGACACCGTCAAGGCTGTTGTTCTGAATATCGATCGTGATAACGAGCGTTTCTCTCTCGGTATCAAGCAGCTGGTCGAAGATCCGTGGCAGTCGATTCCAACCCGTTATGCACCGAGCACCCTGGTCAAGGGTAAGGTCACATCGGTCACTGATTTCGGCATCTTTATCGAAATCGAAGAAGGTATTGAAGGCCTGATTCACGTTTCCGAGATCAGCAAAGAGAAGGTCGATACACCTAAGGATTTCGCTAACGTCGGTGATGAGCTTGAAGCTGTTGTTCTTCATGTTGACACTGTAGATCGCAAGATTGCTCTTTCGATCAAGCAGATTGCTTCCCAGAAGGAAAAGGCTGAAGTTGATGCCTACATGGGAGCACAGGAAACTGCCACGACCAATCTTGGTGCACTGGTCAAGGGCGCACTCGACAAGAACAACAATTCCGAATCTGATTAATTTATTGTCGTAACCGACCCCCCGCATTGCAATATGCGGGGGGTCTCTTTTTAGGTCCCGCTTATGAAGAAAAGGCCATTTCTCATGGCCCTGCTTGTTGTTGGGGCTATTTTCATCAGCTTTGTCCTGATGATTGTCGTTATTGCCAACCTGGTTGGTGGATCGACATCATTGCCGATCGGGCACAGGGTCGGTGTGGTACAGGTTGTCGGCCCGATTGTCTCATCCGACAGGATTGTTCGTGAAATTGTCGATTTCGGCAAAGATGACTCGATTGACGCTGTTGTTCTGCGAGTTGATTCCCCCGGTGGCGGAGTTGGCCCTTCGCAGGAGATATACACCGAAGTCGAGCGTCTGGCGGCCATCAAGCCGGTAGTCGTATCGATGGGATCTGTTGCCGCTTCTGGTGGTTACTATGTCGCTGCTCCGGCTGACAAGATCGTTGCCAACCCGGGAACAATTACCGGCAGCATCGGTGTTATTATGGGGTTCACCAACTACGAGGAGCTCCTCGAGAAGATCGGCCTGAAAAGCAGTGTCGTCAAAAGCGGCAAGCATAAGGATATCGGTTCTCCGGTGCGGCCAATGACGGATGACGACAGGGCCATTCTGCAAACCTTGATCGATGATGTGCATCGACAGTTTGTCAACGCTATTGCCAAAGGTCGCGAGATGGAATTCGATGCGGTCCTGCCCCTTGCCGATGGTCGGATTTTTACCG
>JBFFPW010000079.1:0-6790 GCA_041573815.1 Desulfuromonadales bacterium | reverse complement strand
CCATAAAACTTCCGGCAAAAACGTCAAGGAGCAACCCGAAGGTGTAGGCGAGAATGCCGCCGGGACCATAATTTTCATTGACTCCGAGATAAACAACCAGAATCAGCAGAAGATCAGGTTTGAGGTAGATCGGAAAAACCCGCGGGAACAGGATGGTCTGAAAAAGCATGCAAAGCAGACCAATGAATAAGTAAATTGCTATCCGCATCAGGGACCCTCCCTGAGCAGAACCAGCACTTCCTCCAGGCGGGAAAAGTCAACACTCGGGGTCACCGAAACCGATTGAAATAGCCCATAGTCGCCCTTGGAAACCCGACTGACACTGCCAACGACGAGCCCTTTCGGGAAAACACCGCCGGTGCCAGATGTAACGATTCGGTCACCCACCTCAATTTCAGCCAATCGCAGGGCGAAATCGAGCGTCAAATCGACCCCTTCACCTCGGCAGATACCGCGTGTCCGGTTGTCCTGAACAAGGGAGGCAACAGCTGAAGAAGCATCGGTAATCAACAATACGGTCGACTGATGTGCGGCGACACGGATCGTCCGACCGACGACCCCTTCGGCAACAACAACAGGCATCCCCTCGGAGACGCCATCACCGGAGCCCTTGTCGATGACAACAGTCCGAAACCAGCTTGAGGCATCTTCGCTGATGACCTGAGCCGGCAAGGTCGGCAACTGGAAGTCTTCCTTGAAATCAAGAAGCTTACGCAACCTGTCATTGGCCAACCGCACTTCTTCAAACCGGTCAAGATCCGCCTTAAGCAGTCTGTTTTCCTCGAGCAGATGCTCATTGTTCTGTTCGGTATCAACCAGCCAGAGGTAATGAGTCCAGATATCGGCGGCGCCTTTCCAGACAACATCAAGCCCCTTGTGCAATGGTGATGTTAATTGCAGAACAGATCGTTCAAAGAAAGTGGACGTTCCTCCGCGCCGTAAATTTGCCGAGTAAAACAGCAAAGCTACCAGGATCAGAACAAAAACAAGTATCGGCCGGCGAAAACGCCTGAGGAGTTCCAGCATTGGAATCGCTCCGGTTTAATCATTCAAAAAATAAAAAAGAGGGCCGTTGCGGCCCTCTCGTCTTTATCTCACCCAGGTTGATCAAAAACCTGCATATGCAAGGTGCCCGAAGATCGAGAAGTGAGGCGTCGTCGCAACGCCGAGATCGAGGGGAACGACGCAAATGTCATTTTTCATCAGCCTTACGAGGCGACAGCAACCCGTTTTAAGAGATCAAGCTCATCAAGAACCTTGCCGGAACCGAGAACGACACATGAGAGGGGATCTTCAGCAATCACCACCGGCAAACCGGTCTCTTCACGCAGTAGCAGATCAAGGTTGCGCAGCATGGCGCCGCCACCTGCCAGAACGATACCCTTGTCAACAATATCGGCCGCCAGTTCAGGCGGTGTTCTCTCGAGGGCAATACGGACAGCCTCAACAATGGCGTTCACCGGCTCGGACAGTGCCTCGCGAATTTCGGTCGCATTCAATTCAAGTGTCTTTGGAATACCACTGACCAGGTCACGGCCCTTAATCTCGATAGTCGTCTCAATATCTTCAGGATATGCCGAACCGATATCGATCTTGATCTGTTCCGCCGTCCGTTCACCGACCAGCATATTGTACTTGCGTTTCATATACTGGACAATTGCCTCATCCATCTTGTCGCCACCGACACGGACCGATTTGGCGTAAACAATGCCTGAAAGCGAAATAACCGCAACTTCGGTTGTTCCGCCACCAATATCGACGATCATGTTGCCGGAAGCTTCGGTGATCGGCAGGCCAGCACCGATAGCTGCTGCCATCGGCTCTTCGATCAGGTAAACTTCGCGCGCGCCAGCCGATTCGGCCGACTCACGGACCGCCCTTTTTTCCACCTGAGTAATCCCGGACGGAACACAGATGACAATTCTTGGCCGGGCCAGAGTTTTGCGGTTATGTACTTTTTGAATAAAATAACGCAACATCTCTTCAGTGATATCAAAGTCAGCAATAACGCCATCTTTCATCGGGCGGATTGCGACAATGCTACCGGGAGTTCGTCCCAGCATCTTTTTAGCTTCCATACCGACAGCCAGAACCTTACGCTGGCCCATCGAATCTTTCTGGACCGCAACAACCGAAGGTTCACTAACAACGATCCCCTCCCCCTTGGAAAATACCAGAGTATTTGCAGTGCCGAGGTCAATGGCCAGATCGTTCGAGAACAACCCCCATATTGCATCAAATAAATTCGCCATTTCAGCGTTTCTCCTTGTCATAAAAAACGGGAACAGAACCCCCCCGCAAAATGCTGTTCACACTACCAAAATCGCTTCTTGTTTGCAAGAAAGAAAAAGGAAAAAGTTATTGCATTTGACCCCCTGATTGTCTAACATGCGGCCCTGTTCTGCCTAGTGTAAAAATGACCCATTAAGGAGAGTTTCCCAGATGCTAGATCTGATTAGAAAAAAACAAAAAACCACGCTCATAAAGTTTGTCTTTTGGGCGATCATTGCCACCTTTGTCGGTACTATTTTCCTCGTTTGGGGCAAGGGCAACGAACGCGCCTCGGATGGCGGCACAATCGCTGCGACAATCAACGGCACCAATATCGCTGTTCAGGACTACCAGAGAGCTTATCGCAACCTCTACCAGTTCTATCAGAATCTTTACAGCGACCGTTTTAACGCCGAAATGGAAAAACAGCTCGGTCTGGGTAAAACCGCTATCGACCAACTGGTCCGCCAGGTCCTGCTGGAGCAGGAAGGCGATCGGCTCGGTATCGAAGTCAGCAAGCAGGAGCTGGTCGATTCAATCGCCAAAATACCGCAATTCCAGGTCAATGGTGTTTTTGACCGGCAAACCTACCTGCAGGTCCTCGACTATCAGCGCATAAGTCCTGATGACTTTGAAGCAAGCCAGGAGCGCGCGCTCTTTGCCGAGAAGGTCGAAGAGCAAATCATGTCGGTTGTCAAAGTTGAAGATACCGATATCGAAGCCGAGTATCGCAAGCAGAATGAAAAGGTCAACCTCAACTTCGTTCGCCTGGCACCAGCTCTCTTTGAAAGCAAGGTCAAGATTTCTGGTGATGACCTTGAAAAATATTTCAACGACAACAAGGAAGACTTCAGCGTTTCGACCAAGATTGCGATACGCTATCTGCAGTTTGAGCCAAGCCGGTATCTCGATGAGATCGAACCGACAGAAGCCGACCTGGAAAAATACTACAAACGCAATCTCGACAAATATGAAATCGAAGAACAGATCAGCGCAGCTCATATCCTGATCAAAGTCGACAAGGATGCCGACGAGGCAACCAAGGCCGAAAAGAAAAAACTGGCCGAAAAAATCCTCGAAAAAGCCAAAACCGGCGACGACTTCGCCAAACTGGCCCGGAAACATTCAGATGACACCGGCAGCGCTACCAAGGGCGGCGCCCTCGGCTACTTCAACCGCGGCACCATGGTTCCGGCATTCGAGCAGGCAGCTTTCAACCTCAAACCTGGCGAGATCAGTGAAATCGTCGAATCACCTTTCGGTCTGCATATCATCAAAGTTGATGGATACATTGAGCCCGACATCAAAAAGCTTGAAGACGTCATGAGCGATGTCAAAACAGCTGTCAAGCAGCAGCTGTCCGATCAATATGCCTTCGAAAAAGCAATGGACGCCTACAACATTAACCGTAAATCCGGCGATCTTGACAAGGCGGCAAAAGATAACAACCTCGGCATCAAGGAGACAGGGCTGTTTGACCGCGAGACAGCTATCGACGGTATCGGCCAGTCACCGGAAGTCACCGCCGCCGCCTTTGCCCTCGAACAGGGCACGCTGGCCCGCCCGATCCGACTCGAATCCGGCATCTACCTGATCGCCATCAAGGAGAAGCAGGAAAGCCATATCCCGGAGTTTGCCAGCGTCAAGAAAAAGGTGGAAACAGCCTACCGCAAAAGCAAGAGTGTTGACCTGGCCAAGGCAGCCGCCGATGAAATGCTGGCCGGCTTAAAAGAAGGCAAAAAACTTTCGACCCTGGCTAAAAAGTCTGGCGCCAAGGTTGAGGAGACCGGCCTGTTCGCCCAGTCATATGGGGCTTTTGTCCCCCGGCTCGGTAATGCCGAAGAGCTTGCGACACAGGCTTTTGCGCTGAATACTAAAGATGAAGTTGCACCCCGGGTTTATGAGCTGGGTGGCCGCTATATCGTTGCAACCCTGAAAGAAAAACAGACGGCTGACATGACTCAGCTTGACGCAGAAAAAATGGAGCAGCTGCGCGAAACGGTGACCAACACCATGCGCCGCGAAGTTCTTGAAGCTAAAGTTGAAGAGCTGAAAAAAGGTGCTGAAATCGAGTACGCACCATACATTCTGCAACTTCTTGAAAAAGGATAAATCAATGGTTCCGGTAGTAATGCAAACAGACTTTCCCGACCTGAAGATGGTCAACCGCGGCAAGGTCCGTGAAATGTACGACCTTGGCGAACATCTGATGATGGTGACATCCGACCGCATCTCAGCCTTTGATGTCATTATGGATCAGGGCATCCCCTACAAGGGACAGGTGCTCAACAGTTTTTCAAAGTTCTGGTTTGACCAGATGCTCGATATCATACCCAACCATATCGTTTCGACCAATGTTGACGATTTTCCGGCCGAAACCCACAAATACCGCGACCAGCTCGAAGGGCGCAGCATGCTGGTAAAGAAAGCCAAGCCACTGCCGGTTGAGTGTATTGTCCGTGGTTACATTTCCGGTTCCGGCTGGAAAGAGTACAAGCAAATGGGGACCATCTGCGGCATTCCACTGCCGGATGGTTTACAGGAAAGCGAAATCCTGCCCGAGACTATCTTTACCCCGTCCACCAAAGCTGAAATCGGTGACCACGATGAAAACATCTCATTCGAAGAGACGGTCAAGCTGATCGGCCAGGAGATGGCGGAAAAGGTCCGTGACATCTCCATCGCAATATACGAGCGGGCCCGTAAAATTGCCGACGAAAAAGGCATCATCATTGCCGACACCAAGTTTGAATTCGGCATGCTGGATGGTGAACTGATCTGGATCGATGAAGCGCTCTCCCCTGACTCGTCCCGTTTCTGGCCGAAAGACCAGTACCGGCCGGGCGGGCCGCAGATGAGTTTTGACAAGCAGTTTCTCAGGGACTACCTGGAAACACTCGACTGGGGCAAGGTCGCCCCGCCGCCACCACTGCCGGACGACATTGTCGCAAAGACTTCGGAAAAATACCGCGAGGCGCTGACCCGTCTAACCGGGATAACACTCGGATAAATCAAACCAAAGAAGGCCGACCTGTTCGGCCTTCTTTTATTGAAATGATGACATTTAAATCGTCCTTCGAAAAATCAGCCTTAACCCTTCTACTGGCACTCGTCCTGGCAAGCTGTGCAACCCTGCCGCCCGCCGACCCGAAACTCTCCGCCACCTTGCACGAAAAAGCCATCCGCATGACGACCATCATGAATTATCCGGAGGCTATCAGTACATATAGTGAAGCGATCCGTTACAACCCGCTCAACAGCGACCTCTACTTGCAGCAGACAGAACTGCTTGAGACGATCCAGCAATTCGACATTGCCGCCCGCTCCTACCAACAGGCCATTGATCGCCTGCCCAAAGACTATCTCGAGCTGGAAAGAATCCATTACCGGCTCGGTCTCCTGCAGGCCAGAGACAAAGACCAACACCGCAAAGCAAAACAAAACCTGACACAAATCAAAGAGCCGTCAATGCACTCTGACCTGGAAGGTTTCATTGCTCTGCATGCCGGCGATCCGGATGGCGCCCTGGGGCTGTTCAGTCAGGCGCTGAAAGCAACTTCCGACTCAGAACAGCAGGCCCGCATCTATTATCATGCTTCAAAAGCGCACTATGCAAAAGAAGACATTGTCGAAAGCAAGAACGCCCTGTTCCATGCTGTCAATAATGCCCGCGGCCTGGCTCTGAAACAGCACATCCGTATTTTCTTCGATCAAATCAGGTAGCGGTCCCTTCAGGAGAAAAAGGACCTTTGGGAGGTGCCTCATTTCCTTTCATATCAGCACCAATTCTATGGTATATCAGTCAGCATTAACCACAAACCTGCAGGAGGCTGACGATGCTGGAAAAATTCTTCAAGCTTCAAGCTCATAATACGACTGTAAAAACAGAGGCTATCGCTGGACTCACCACATTTCTGACCGCGGCCTATATCATCTTTGTTCATCCGAATATCCTGTCAGCCACTGGCATGGACAAGGGAGCCCTGACCACTATCACCTGCCTGGTCGCCGCCGGAGCCACCCTGCTAATCGCCCTATGGGCCAATGCCCCCCTGATGATGGCGCCCGGCATGGGTTTGAATGCCTTCTTCACCTTCTCACTGGTTCTCGGCCAGGGAATCCCGTGGCAGACGGCACTCGGCGTTGTTTTTCTTTCCGGCGTTTTCTTCCTCATCCTCACCTGGGCCGGCATCCGCGAAAAGATTGTAAATGCAATTCCTCAGACATTACGAATATCCGCCGCGGTCGGCATCGGTCTGTTCATCGCCTTTATCGGCCTGAAGAATCTCGGCATTATCGTCAAAAACGACGCCGTTATCGTTGGCCTCGGTGCGTTCTCAGCCGAGTCAATACTTGGCCTCGGTGGTCTGCTCCTGGCATGCATCCTGGAGATTCGCAAGATTAAAGGAGCGATCCTTCTTTCAATTATCGCCACCACTATCGCCGGTGTTATTTTTCAGCTTGTGCCGATGCCGGATGCAATCATTGCCATACCACCTTCACCGGCACCGATCGCCTT
>JBFFPW010000078.1:0-6841 GCA_041573815.1 Desulfuromonadales bacterium | reverse complement strand
TTTTGGGGTGCCGATCACCCGCGTTCTGCGCACCCTTGATATCGATGTCGCTGACGTCCAGCTTTCCGGCCGCCAGAAAATTTTCCCGCTCGATGATGAGGTCATCCCCCTTTATTCATTGAACAGCCTGTTGCATCTTCCGGAGAATGACTCGACAACCGTTCATCTGGTTATCACAGAAATTCAGGGACGAAAAGTCGGCCTAATGGTTGATCGCCTGTCGGGACAGCTGGAGGCTTTTGTCAAAACTCTGGCATTGCCGTTGAATCAACTGGCCGGTGTCAGTGGCGCGACGATTACCGGTGAGGGTAAGATTATTTTTATTCTTGATCCGCAAGTTCTGTTTGAAGCTGAATCGGAGCAATTTTCATTTGCCGATGCCGAGGAGATAGCATGACTTACAAGCAACTGACAGAAGAACACCTCGACGCACTGCGAGAGATCAGCAATGTCGGTATGGGGCATGCGGCGACGGCACTTTCGCAAATGGTTGGTGAAACCATCTATTTGCATGTCCCCCAGGTGACCCTGACCGACATCGCCAATGTACCGGATCTCATCGGTGGTGCTGAGCAGGTTGTCGTTGGTATCACCCTGCAGGTCCGTGGCGATGCTCAAGGCAACATCGTATTAGTGTTTCCACTGGAGTGTGCCGAACGCCTGGTTTCCCAGTTGCTGGGCCGGGAACAGAGTGGTGAGGTGTTTGACGAGATCGGCATTTCGACCATCAAGGAGGTCGGTAATATCCTCGCTTCTTCTTACCTTGGCGCCATGGGCAGTCTGCTCAACCTTTCACTGTTACCGTCGATTCCCCTCCTGGCCAATGATATGGCCGGTGCCGTTATTGATTTCCTGCTGATCGAATTGAGTGAAGAGGGGGATCAGGCGCTGATGATCGAAACGGAATTCCATGGTAACAGCCCGGATGATAAATTGATTCGCGGACATTTTTTCCTGATGCCAGACCCGGCCTCTCTTGAGGTGATTACAAATGCGGTGGGAGGTCTGAATGACAGCGCGTGAGCGGGTCGGTATCTCCGAATTTAAAATTGCATCAGCGCCAGTCGAGCTGGTCACCTACGGCCTTGGCTCATGTCTTGGTATCACAGTTTTTGATCCCGAGATCGGCCTCGGAGGGCTGGCCCATACCTTATTGCCGAAGCCAAGAGCCGGCATGGATGACTCGCGCAAGAGCAAGTTTGTTGATTCTTCTATCCGTTTGATGGTTGCTGAATTGGTGGAAAACGGTGCTTCGATGAAGCGCTTGCAAGCCAAACTGTTCGGCGGTGCCAATATGTTTGAGGCGCTGCAGGAATGGTCGGGTGAAAGTATTGGTCAGCGAAATATCAGTTGTGCCAGGGAGACCCTGGAGGAGATGGGAATTGAGGTGCTCGCCGAGGATGTCGGCGGAAACTTTGGTCGGACACTGATTTTCAGTCTTGAATCGGGTAAAGTAACAGTGAAGTCGGTTCGTGAAGGTCAGAAAGAGACAGAATATTAATCTCCGAACGACAGGAGGCAACAAATGAGACGTCTCATCAGCAAGAGTTGCATGTTTCTGATTTTATTTTCTCTGGCGGTCCCGGTTCAGGCCGAAAGCGTCAGGGAGGTTATCGATACCCTGGAAATACCTTTCCGTAGCGATACCCCGGCGGCCAATGCCGTTCATGATATCGAGGCTGATTTTACCCAGGAGTCTTCGATCGCCTCGCTTGACCGGACCCAGCAGGGGGGTGGGCGAGTCACGCTCCGGTTTGACCGGCCGAACATTAATAATGTGCCAATCGTGAAGTTTCGTTGGGAATACGATCGCCCGACGCGCCAGGAAATCGTATCGGATGGTCGCACCATGTGGGTTTACATTCCGGATAACAATCAGGTGATTGAGTCAGATGTCAGTGAAGTTTCGCGAGCGCGGGCCCAGGACCCCTTGACGTTTCTCACCGGGCTCGGCAACCTTTCGCGTGATTTTCTGATTCGCTGGGCATCGCCCAACCGTGATGATGATGGCAACTATATCCTCAAGTTGACACCGAAGACAACGACGGCAATGTTTCGTGAACTGCAGGTGGTTGTTGATCGCCGTGCGGTCATTGACTACAGCCGCTCGGGTGTCACCGGTCGCGATTTCCCGATCCGTTCAACAACCGCCATTGATCCGAATGGCAATAAAACAGTCATTGCCTTTGAGCGAAACACGCTGCGGCTTAACCGGGGTGTGTCCGATTTACAGTTCCGGTTCATTATGCCGGCCGGTGTCGATGTGGTCCGCCCGAGCGGGGATCGCATGGGATATTGATTGTACCTTAAACCTAGCAATAGAGCGCCCCGGCAAAGCTTTGTTCCCGGGGCGTTTTATGTTATAAGTCGCTGATTCAGAAAGATTTTCAGTCCTGATTGAGATTTGAAGGGATATAAAAAGTGGCAAAACAGAAAGTCAGTCTGGTCAGCCTCGGCTGCCCAAAGAATCTGGTCGACGCCGAGGTTATGCTCGGGCACCTTCCAGCCGACCAGTACGAAATAACCATGGATGAAGCCGAAGCCGATATCATTATCGTCAATACCTGTTCGTTTATTGACGAGGCAAAAGAAGAGTCGGTCGAGACGATTCTGGACGTGGCTGAACATAAGAATAGTGGTCGTTGCAAGCTGCTTGTTGTGACCGGCTGCATGCCGCAGCGTTATCGGGACGATTTGGCCAAGGAGCTGCCGGAAGTCGATATTTTCATGGGGACAGGCGATGCTCCGCGCATTGCTGAATTGTTGGGACAGGCGCGTGGTCTTGATGCCTCGGTGCAGATTGGTCTGCCAGAATACCTTTACGATCACGAAACACCCCGGCTGCGATCTTCACCGTTTTATTCGACATATGTCAAGATTGCCGAAGGTTGTTCGAACTGCTGCTCGTATTGTGTCATTCCGAGTTTACGCGGTAACCTGCGTTCGCGAAGTATTGATTCAGTGGTTGCTGAAGTCAGACGCCTGGTCGAGGAGGGGGTCAAAGAGATCAACCTGATTGCCCAGGATGTCACCGCTTACGGACAGGACCGTACTGATGGGTCGAGTCTTGTCGCGCTGTTGCGTGAACTGGTTAAAATAGAGGGGCTAAAGTGGCTCCGCCTGCTCTATGCCTATCCCGATGGCATCGATGATGAGCTGCTCGAACTGATGGCGTCCGAAGAGAAGATCTGTAAATATCTCGATGTTCCATTGCAGCATATCGATGACCAGATCCTCGGATTGATGAACCGGCGAATCGATGAAGAAGGAATTCGTTCCCTTCTGCAGAAAATTCGTCAGAAAATGCCCGATGCCACCTTGCGCACCTCCTTCATCGTCGGTTTTCCCGGAGAGACCGATGCCCAGTATGCCAAGCTTTTGGCCTTTGTCAACGAGGGACATTTTGAGCGGGTTGGCGTCTTTCGCTATTCACGCGAAGAAGGGACCGCTGCCGCTACTCTTGAGGAACAGATCCCGGTTCGGATTAAACGGGCGCGCTATCATAAACTGATGAAAGCACAGGGTCGGGTCTCCTTCCGTAAAAATCGCGAAATGGTCGGGCGCATCGATCCGGTTCTGGTTGAAGGGTTCAGCGAAGAGACCGAACTGTTGTTGCGCGGTCGTTCGATAAGTCAGGCCCCGGATGTTGATGGTCAGGTCTATATTACCGACGGCCAGGCAGATGTCGGTGATATTGTTCTGCTGAAAATAACGGACTCGTCCGACTATGATTTGATCGGTGAAATTGTCGAAGAGGCAACAGACTGAATGTGACCCGCTCAAGAGCAATATTTCTGCTTCTGGCCTTTCTGTTTCTCGCTTTATATTTTCTGCTGCGCCAGGAGGCTGTCGGCCCGCTGACCCGCACCCGGATCATGATGGGAACGGTCGTTGAAATACGGGTTTATGACGATGCGGCCGAACAGTACGACGATGCGGTCTCGGCAGCCTTTGCCGAGATGGAGACAATTGAAGAACTGATGTCTCCACACCGGCCGGCAAGTGATGTCAGTCGCCTCTCTGCGGCCGATACCCCGATCGCGGTCTCAACGGAAACCCTTGAAGTCCTGCAACTCGCTCAGGATGTCTCGGCAGCCAGCCATGGTGCCTTTGCGGCGACACTCGGTCGCTTGATCAATCTCTGGGGGTTTGCCGAAGGTGAGGCACAATTGCCCGCCTTGTCCGAAATCGAAAAGGCGCTTGCCGAGATCGGTCCGGCGGCGCTGACCTTTCAGGGTAACAAAATCACGAAGAGTTCAGCGGCACTGGCCATTGACCTCGGCGGCGTGGCCAAAGGCTATGCCATTGATCGGGCGATTACGGTTCTGGCCGCATCCGGCATTCAGCATGCTTCCGTCAACGCCGGTGGTGATATGCGTCTGCTTGGCGACCGGGCTGGGGCGCCCTGGCGTATCGGTATTCAGCACCCGCGCCAGACAGGTGCTGTCCTGGCCAGCCTGAAGCTGGCCGATCGGGCAGTTGTCACCTCGGGTGACTATGAACGGTTTTTCGAGCAGGATGGCGTCCGCTATCATCATATTCTTGATCCCCGTAGCGGTTATCCGGCCAGACTGTGCCAATCAGTTACTGTGGTTGCCGAGCAGGCAGCACTGGCCGATGCTGTGGCGACCGCTGCCTTTGTGCTTGGGCCGGAGCTGGGGATGGTTTTTTTGCGGGAAACAGAAGGTGTTGACGGTTTAATCGTTGCCGCTGACGGGTCGATTGAGGTGACTCCCGGATTACAGGAGCTCATCGAATGGCCCTGAATGATTACTGGCAACGCCTGACCCGTCTTGATCGGGGAATTGTTTTAGCGCTTCTTACCTTCTGTGCTCTGGTGTTTGTCGTTCTCGGCCTGCGTTCTCCGGGCCAATCTGTGCAGGTCAGGCAAAATCAGGGGACAGTGTTCAACGCACCCTTAGCTGAGGATCGTTCGGTTGAGCTGCAGGGCCCCCTGGGAGTGACCCGGCTGGAAATAGCGAATGGCAAGGCGCGCATTATCTCCTCCCCGTGTCCCTACAAGGTCTGTATCGGCATGGGAGAGATTCACCGGGAGGGAGAGATTGTCGCTTGTGTTCCGAACCGACTTCTGGTTCAGGTCATTGGTCAGCAGGGTGTCGAAAAGGAGAATAGGTATGACCTCCTCAGCCGTTGATCCGGCCCGTCTGGCGGTTGAGCGGCGGCGGATTTTTCTGGCGCTCTTTTCAGCCCTGGCGATCGCGTTGCACACCCTGGAATTCCTGTTGCCGTCGCCGGTGCCCTGGTTTCGTCTCGGGATCGCCAACATCCTGGCTCTGATGGCCCTTTTTCTTTTTGATGGCAAGGCGGCCTGGAGCGTTAATATGGTCCGGATTGTTGTCGCCTCACTGTTCCTCGGGACTTTTCTGTCACCGCGGTTTTTCTTGTCGTTGAGTGGTGGTGTTCTGGCAACGGCGGCAATGACGACCAGCCGCAAGCTGGCCGGAGAAAAAATCGGGCCGGTGGGGGTGTCGGTTCTCGGCGCCACCGGGCATGCCATTGGTCAACTGTTGTGTGCCTGGATTCTGCTGGTTCGGCATGACGGACTCTGGTACCTGCTGCCGTTTCTTCTTTTGCTGGCAATCGTCGGTGGCGTCGTCAACGGTTTTATTGCTGACTTTCTTCTCGAGAAGTTGAGGAAGATGCCGGCTTTTGTCAAAGAGAGCGCAGATGCAGTGGCCGATGAATAACCTTTTAAGAGCGTTATTTTTTGTTATAATCGGGGACCTATGAAATTAAAGTCTCTGAAAATATGCTGTCTGGCAATGCTTCTTTTCCTCTCGGCCTGTGCTGTCCCATCGGAGAAACCGCCGGAGTTATCCCGACAGGCCGTAGCCGATGCCTTGCCGGGCGCGGTTGTCAGCGAAGATGGCTTAACGATCAGTTATCCCGGTAATAGCCTGTTTGCCGAAGGTTCGGTGCTGCCCTTACCGGGTGGTATGGCTGTGCTTGAACCGCTGGCCAACCTGCTCAACAGCAACCGGCAGTTCAAGGTGTTGGTTGCGGTTCGCTCGAGTGGCCACGCCGAAGAATATGACAAGGTTCTGGCAACGAAAAGAATGCAACTTCTGGAAACGATTTTCATAAATCGTGGTCTGGAAGAAGCGCGTCTGCAGATGAGTGCGTCAACAGGAGCGGGCGCCCCGCTGGAACTCGTTCTTCAGCCTCTCAGTGCGGAAAGTTCATCTGGCGAAAAGCGATAAGCCTTTCGACAGTATTCACAGGTGACATCGACGGCCTCTCCTTTTTCAGCCAGAGAAGAGAGTTCCTCCGGGCCCATACCTTTCAGGATACCGGTGACCTGTCGTTGGTTGCAACTGCAGCGGAAGACAAGGGGAATTGACTCCGGTTCGCTACAGTCAAAACCGGCAAAGATCGTTTCAAGAATCGTCCCGGGCGACTCACCGTCGCAAAGCAGGCTGGAAATACCCGGTAGTGCATTGATTTTTGCTTCGATCTGATCGATTACTTCATCATCACATCCAGGCAGGGCCTGAATAATAAAACCGCCGGCGATTTTGACCTCGGCATCAGAACCAAGGAGTACCCCGAGAGAGACCGATGAGGGGACCTGCTCAGAGGTCGTCAGGTAATAGGCAATGTCATCGCCGATTTCACTGGTTTGCAATTGCACCGTGCTGCAGTAAGGTTCTTTGAGGCCGAGGTCCTTAATGATGTTGAGAAAGCCGGCTTTGCCGATGGCGTTGGCAACATCGAAGCCGTTGTCGCAGGGGGGCAATTTGGCCAGCGGGTTTTTGATTGAACAGCGGATGTGGCCCTTGGCGTCAGTTTCTGCTTGTAGCCTTTGCAACGGTCCATTCCC
>JBFFPW010000077.1:0-6943 GCA_041573815.1 Desulfuromonadales bacterium | reverse complement strand
TGATGTTGACTTCGTTGTTGCTGATCGCTTCTTGCAGCTACGGTGAGGTCCCGCTCGGTCGATCAAAAGCGACGTTTGTTGTTCATTGCTATACCGTCGGGGAACAGGCACTGAGAGGCCACCCCGGGGTTATTTCCGTCACGCCCGGCTGGAGCGGACCGCGCGAAGTTGATCGGGTGGTCTTCGATCCTGAAAAGATCAGCGTTGAGCAGATGGAGGAGTCCCTCCGTCAAGCCGGGACATACAGGGAAACCATCGAAGTGATTCATTCCAGGCGGGAAACAGAGGGGATGAAAGACTGAAATAATAACTTTCACCAGCGCGGCTTGGCGTTCTGAATGCAGGTGAAAAGCCACAGGGCATGCCATGGTTGGTGTGTAAAAGGCCGCTTCCGTAACGGGGAGCGGTCTTTATGTTTGCTGTCGGGAAAACAGAAATATTTCAAAAGGATAAGGTATACTTGTGTTTGGGTTCTGTGAAAACGCAGGTTGGGTAAAGGACAGTAACAGTGACGAAAAACACAAGAAATGAAATATCGATTGTTCTCGGCGGGCCGGCCGGTGCCGGAATTCAGACCATTGAAGCGATTCTGACGCAGACATTGAAATCGGCCGGTTTGCATGTGTTTTCCAGTAAGGAATACATGTCGCGGGTTCGTGGTGGCAGCAACTCGGTTGAGATCAGGGCCTCCCGGGTTCCGGTTCGCGCTTTCGTCGATCGCATTGATATTTTCATTCCCTTTGATCAGGCGACACGCGAGAGGCTGCAGGGGCGTTGTCATGAGCAGACGCTGGTCGCTGGTGACCCGGAAAAGCTTTTGCCTGACGGCAATTTTTTTGAACTGCCATTACAGCAACTGGCTCAGGAAGCCGGCCATAAAATATTAGCCAATACGATTGCCAGCGGCTTTCTGGTCGGCCTCATGGCGTTGGACGTTTCTTTCCTCGAAGCGACTCTCGAACAGAAGTTCGGGCATCAGGATGCCAGTCTCCTGGAACAGAATCTGGTTGCAGCCCGGGTCGGCTGGCAAGTTGGTTCGCAGGCTGCTGTCGACCGACCGCCGCTGTTCTCTGTGGCGGCGACCGGCAATCGCGCGGAGAGGCTGTTTCTCAACGGGCATCAGGCTGTCGGTCTCGGAGCGATAGCCGGAGGCTGCTCCTTTATCTCGTCCTATCCAATGTCGCCATCGACCGGAGTCCTGACCTTCCTGGCCAAACAGGCCCGGGAATTTGGCATTGTCGTCGAACAGGCTGAGGACGAAATCAGCGCCATCAATATGGGGATTGGCAGTTGGTACGCCGGTGGCCGGGCGATGGTTACGACCTCCGGCGGTGGTTTTGCCCTGATGACTGAAGGGGTCAGTCTGGCCGGAATTGTCGAATCGCCGATGGTGATTCATATTGCTCAGAGACCAGGGCCGGGCACCGGTTTGCCGACCCGCACCGAACAGGGTGACCTTGACCTTGCGCTTTACGCCGGACATGGCGAGTTTCCCCGGGCGATCCTTGCCCCCGGTACCCTGGAGGATGCCGTTCGTTGCGCTGCGCTGGCCTTTGACATGGCCGATGCTGCCCAGTCCCCCGTTTTTATTCTGACCGACCAATATCTTCTCGACAGCTACTACGATGTAGCCGAACTCCCGTTGCCGAAAAAGCCGCCGGAGTCGCAGATTGTCGAAACCACTGTTGATTACAAGCGCTACAGCTACAGTGAGGATGGTGTTTCGCCACGTGGCATTCCCGGCTTCGGTCAGGGGATCGTCCGTTTTGACAGTGACGAGCATGATGAAGAGGGCGTGATTACCGAAGATGCCGATGTGCGTATCGCCATGATGGATAAGCGTCTGGAAAAATTCGCGCGCCTGGGTGGTGAGCATGCCCTGCCTCCGCAGTTGTATGGAGCGGAAGAATACAGCCGGTTGATTGTCGGCTGGGGGTCAACCTGCGACACGGTGATAGAGGCCCTGGCACTCATCGATGATGGGCAGACGGCTTTTCTCTATTGCCCGCAAGTTTTCCCGGTGCCCGATCAGGTCACAGATTTAATCGATAAGGCTGAAGAGCTGGTCTTTATCGAGAACAATGCGACCGGGCAGTTTGCTCGCTTGATTCATCGTGAAACCGGATTAGCCGCTGATGAGCACTGGCTGAAATATGACGGGTTGCCGTTTAGTGTTGAAGATGTCGTGGCATTAGTCAACGGGGAGGCTCTGGTATGAGTGAAACTGTTTTTGATCGCACCTGCGACATCGCCTGGTGCCCCGGTTGTGGTAATTTCGCTATTCTTAACCTGGTCAAGGAGGCCATGTCTGAACTGGAACTTGACCCGCAGCAGAGTGTTCTGGTTTCAGGCATCGGTCAGGCGGCCAAGGCGCCTCAATACATGAACAGCCATCATTTCAACGGTCTGCATGGTCGGGCCCTGCCGGCAGCGACAGCCATCAAGGCATCGAATCCGGAGTTGACGGTTATTGCTGAAAGTGGCGAGGGCGATATGTACGGGGAAGGCGGGAACCATTTTATCCACTGTATACGGCGCAATCCGAATTTGACCAACATCGTTCATAACAACATGGTTTATGGTTTGACCAAGGGGCAGGCTTCACCGACCAGTCAACGCGGTTTTGTGACCCCGGTTCAGGTCTCCGGAGTGATGACCGAGCCGTTCAATCCCCTGGCTGTTGCCATTTCACTCAATGCCTCGTTTGTCGCCCGGGCCTACAGCGCCCATCGACCGCAGACCTTGGAAGTTATCAAACAGGCGATCGCGCATAACGGTTATGCCCTGATTGATATTCTGCAGCCCTGCGTGACTTTCAACCATGTCAATACGTATCAGTGGTTTGAAGAGAATACGGATTATCTGGATGCCGGTCATGACCCCTCAGACCGGATGCAGGCGTTTGCCCGGGCGGTCGACCCGGAGGTCATGCATCTCGGTGTTTTCTATCAGCAGGAGAGACCGGTTTTCGAAGCCCAGCTCGATGCTTATGCCGAGAACCCGGAGCCACTCTACCGGCGACGACTTGATATGTCCAAATTGAACAGATTGGCAAGTCAGTTCAAATAGGTGGAGTTAATCCAACCCAGGTCCCTTTCCGTCTATTCCCCCGGCAGGGAATAATCGGCCCCGGCAAACTGGATGGCCGTCGGGTCACTGCTCCGGGGGGGGGCGATGGCGTGAACGCCACCGCAGTCCGGGCATTTGCCGACAAAGGTTGCCAGAGAGAAAGTCGCTCCACATCCCTGGCAGGTTGTGTTGATGGCGCCGCTCGGAATCGGTGAATCTCTTAAGCCGCCGCCATGGGCGTTATAGACAAATTCGACCAGATCGCGCCCCTCCGAAAAAGGCCCGCTGCCGGCGCTATGGCCGCATCCGCAATGATTCATATCGAAAACTCCTTGAAGTCAATTTCCTACAGGTTACCTGTTGTGACAAAACGAAGAAATGACCAAAGTCAAGAAAGGGCAAGTCAGGAGCGAATCTTTTTTGGCATGCAAAGATTCCGGCCATGGTTGGTCATGCCTTTGCAAATCTCACATTTGTACTGCGGATGTTTTTTGAATTGACTCAGCTCCGACCGGCTGAGTTTCGATTCAAGGACTCAGAGGTGCTGATGATGTTCTTCCGGTTTTTTGCAATTCAGTTCTTTCGTCATAAAAACCTCCCGGACTGTTCTTTGTACTATATCGCATCCTCAGGTTTCGGCATCAATCGACAGTGCGAGTATTCGACTTATTTCCGTCAGGTTATAGCCTGACTCTTCCCGCCAACGGTTGTACGCTTCCTGTACTGTTCTTTTCGCTCCCTTGCTGGTCGGTTGTTTGTCGATCACTCCGGCCTTGATCAAGGCGGCAACACCGTCTCGTGAGAAGATGAAACCATCTTTGCCGGCGAAGCGGAGGAAATACTGGGCGGTCATGCCGCCGAGGCGGGCGCCATTTTTGCCGAGGTAGTCGAGCAGACCGAGGAAGTCTTCTTCCGGCCAGTCAGCGACAAAACGGCCGAAGCCACCATGCTGTCGCGCCGCTTCAATGATCATGACGGCATTATGCGGTACCGTGAAAATCTTTTGCCGGTTGCGGACAATCCGTACGTCTCGGCACAGTGCATCCTCTTCGTCCGGCGACATGCCGGCACAGCGGCCGGTGTCGAAATTCCAGAAGGCCTCCTCAAAGCCGGACCACTTGTTGTCTATCACCTTCCAGACGAAGCCAGCTTTGAAAATTGCTTTGGTCATACTGGATAGCCAACGATCATCCGGAATTGCCGACAACTCGTTAGCGCTCTTGGTTGTGCTTGCAAGGAGAGACTTGAGGGCGTCCATGCCGCCCTTGCGCTCAGCGGCTCGTTCAATGATTTCGCTAAATTTCTGCATGGTATTTGACTCCTTAATTCTAATGAACAGTATATCGTTTCTGTGATTTTATGCAGGAGGTGAAGAAAGTTGTTGTTTTTTCGACAGAAACCTGTATGATCCTCGACGACTGAACACCAGACATGCGGATACCCCACTCGGTTTAACCCGGTTCCGCCATCCCGTCGCTCACTGATCTCTCCTGCATTTGGTTCCTTTATCAGAATCTAGTGACAGCACATCACGTTGGCGATCGATAATTTGATGCCAGTCCGTTTTGTGCCGCAACCGTTTGTTGCCAGAGGCAGCTGTTTGCCCGGCCGGTTGCAGTACGTCATTTGTTTACCCTGTCGCAATTTGTGATATGGGAAAGGATCCAATATGTCTTTTGAAGAAATGCAACTCGCCGCACCGATCAAGAAAGCGATTAAATTGTGCGGCTACACTGAACCAACCCCAATCCAGGAAAAAGCAATACCGGAAGTTCTCGCTGGCCGCGACGTTATCGCTTCGGCCCAGACCGGCACCGGCAAAACTGCCGCTTTCATGCTGCCGATGCTGGAGCGTCTTTCACATGTAAAAAAAGGTCCGAAGGGTGCACCGCGGGTTCTGGTTTTGACCCCGACCCGTGAACTGGCCGCGCAGATTACTGATGCCACCCGCAACTACGGCAAGTTTCTCAATGTCCGCAGTACGGTTATTCTTGGCGGCAGCTCATACGTACCGCAGTTCCGTGACCTCGGTCGTTCGATCGACCTGGTCGTCGGTACGCCGGGCCGCCTGATTGATCATCTTAATCGGGGCAGTCTTGACCTGTCGTGTCTCGAAGTGCTGATTCTTGATGAAGCCGACCGGATGCTCGATATGGGTTTCAAGGCCGATATGGAAAAGATTACCGCCGCAGCCCCGGCAGAGCGTCAATCGTTGATGTTCACGGCAACCATGGATCGCACCATGGAGACCCTGGCGCGTAAACTTCTGAACAACCCGGTTCGGGTTGAAGTTGCCGGCAAGCAGGTCACCCATGACAAGATTACCCAGCATCTGCATGTTGCCGATGATATCCGCCACAAGAAAAAACTGTTGCGGCACGTCATCGATAAAAAAGAAGTGACCCGGGCCATTGTTTTTTCTGCCACCAAGCGTGGCGCCGACCGGATTGCTCGTGAATTGAGTGAAGATGGTCATCGAGCTGCTGCTTTGCATGGTGATATGAGTCAGGCGGCCCGCAACAAGACTGTCCGCAATCTGCGCGACGGCCGTATCAGGCTGCTGGTGGCGACGGATGTTGCTGCCCGTGGACTGGATGTCAACGGCATCAGCCATGTCATCAACTTTGACCTGCCGCAGGTCGCTGAGGACTATGTCCACCGTATCGGTCGTACCGGTCGGGCTGGCGCATCCGGAATAGCCATCTCTTTCTGTAACGCCGGTGAAGACGCGATCCGTTTGCGTCAGATCGAGCGTTACATCGGTCAGAGTCTGCCGCAGCAGGTTATTGAAGGCCTGGAACCAAATCGCACTCTGAAATCGCCACAAGAGAGAAGCAAGCCGGGTCAGAATCGGGCCCGTGGCAATAACCGTGGCCGGAACCAGAACCAGAACGGCAATAACGGTAGTCAGGGTCGCAGAGGTCCAAAAAACAGACAAGCTGCCGGGCAGAAAAAGAAAGGTTCGGTCGAGGTGGTCTATCGATAAGTTATCGTCAAGATGAACATGCAAAGGTCCGGGTATTTTTACCCGGGCCTTTTTTTGTTTGACACGAGCAAGTCTGTTGTCGTCGCTAACGGCTTGTTTCTTGCCAAAGATCTGCGTATAATTTTTTATCTTTTGATGCTGGGCGTGGGGACTATGGCAAGGATTATACGAATTGAAAATGGTAAGTTAAAGGAAGAGATCGCTATCTTCGGTGACTCAATCCGTATTGGTCGGGACAAGCAGAGTACGGTTCAAATTGATGAAGCGACGGTTTCCCGCTATCACGCCGAAATCTTCCGCCGTGGAGAATCGTTTTTTCTTGAGGACAAAAAGAGCACCAATGGCACCCGGCTCAATGGCCGTGTCGTGGCAGAGAAGACGATTCTTGAAGATAAAGACAAAATTGCCATTGGCAATGTCGTCCTTATCTTTGAGAAAGATGCCGTCGTCGGTACCGAAATACATCAGAATACATTTGACAGTACAGCGACAGTCTACGACCTGCTGAAACACAGGTAGTATTTTCAAAGAAACATAGCTCGTTGATCGGGACAATCACGATGTTCTAGCATCGCCATCCGTACGACCTCTCTTGTAAGCGGCTGTTCAGCCGCCTTTTCTATTCCGGAATCAGAACCAGATCAAATATCGCCGTCGTTGCACCCTCTTTTGGATAGTGCTGGGTGATCAGTTCTTTGAACCCTTTGGCATTGACAATGATGTGAATATGCGGTGGGCGGCTGCCATAGGCGACCGGCACATGGCTTTCGAAACGGTAACGACCATCTTTGTCAGCAAAGATTGTCGCCCGCCAGGCATCTCCATAGCGGCCGTCCGGACCGTTCATCCAGATCTCAATTTTTGCCTGCGGAAGAATGGTGCAATCGA
>JBFFPW010000076.1:0-6992 GCA_041573815.1 Desulfuromonadales bacterium | reverse complement strand
TTCATAAAAAATAAAATACTGTTTGACTGGACAAAGTTAATGGTTTTTTTTCAACCTGTCAATCTCATTTCAAAATAATCATACATGGCCGGTACCATATTTGATACTTCCTAATGCATTGTATTTATTCGATTTTCTATATAAACAAGCAATTAACGTTCTCTAACTTTAACATGCCAGCATACCTTTACAAGCAGCCCAATCTCGAGATTAACTGTTATAATGAGTCAACAAACAAAAAGGTAATCTCATGAACCAGTTTCACCTGTTGGAGCATACGGCAGACATCGGTATTGAGGCAACTGCTGACAGCCGCGAAGGGCTGGCGAAGCAGAACGGCCTTGGTTTAAAGATACTGCTGTTCGGCGATTTACAAGCAAAACCGATCCACACGGAAAACGTTTCCGCTGAGGGAAATACGGTCGAGGAAACGCTGGTAAACTGGCTGAACGAACTCCTTTTTCTCATGGCTGACAAGTTGTTCATACCGGCGGAAATCGCGATTAACCACTATTCAAACAACGGCATATCTGCCGCCGCCAGCGGTGAGCATTTCGATCCGGACAGACACCAGTTTCTTCGGGAGATAAAAGCGGTGACCCACCACCAGACCCGTGTTGGCCATGAAGGCGGCCACTGGAAATCGGTAGTGTATCTTGACCTGTAAAACAGGAGCACCATGAAGAACGGTGATGCCATAGCAATCGAACAGATCGATGAATGCCGCTGGCGCATCCCGCAAACCGGCGACATGCGTACCGACGGTCTGATTTTTGCCAACCGGGAGATGATCGAGACTCTACAGCGCGAACAGGCTCTACAGCAAGTTCGCAATGTCGCAACCCTGCCCGGCATCGTCGGCCCGGCCATGGCCATGCCCGATATTCATTGGGGCTACGGTTTTCCGATCGGCGGCGTCGCCGCTTTCGATGAACACGAAGGCGTTGTTTCGCCCGGCGGCGTCGGCTACGACATCAACTGCGGCGTTCGCCTGTTGCGCACCAATCTACAAAGAGCCGAAGTCATGCCGGCAATCAAGGAATTAGCCAACGCCCTCTACCAGAATGTCCCCTCAGGCGTCGGCTCACATCGCACAGATTTGCGCCTGTCGATCAGCGAGGAACGAAAAGCTTTACGCGACGGTGCCGGCTGGGCGGTCAATAACGGCTTCGGCACCCTCAACGACATTGAACATATCGAAGATAGTGGCTGCATTGACGGCGCCGACCCTGACCTGGTTTCCGAACGGGCCTTGCAGCGGGGCCGCAACCAACTTGGAACCCTCGGTAGTGGTAACCATTTTCTCGAAATTGATGTCGTCGATGACATTCGTGATTCCGATGCCGCCGAAGCGCTCGGCCTCTTCGCCGGGCAGGTCGTTGTCAGCATCCACACCGGTAGCCGCGGCTTGGGCTACCAGGTCTGCGATGACAACCTGCGGACCATGTTGAACGCGGCCCGCAAATATGGCATCAAACTCCCCGACCGACAGCTTTGTTGCGCCCCGCTTGACAGCCCGGAAGGCAAGAATTACCTCGCGGCCATGGCCTGCGCCGCCAACTTCGCCTTTGCCAATCGGCAGATTATCACTTCCTGGGTGCGGGAATCTTTTGAACAGGTTCTGCACAAGGGACCGGCCGACCTGCGCATGTCGGTTATCTATGATGTCTGTCACAACATTGCCAAATGGGAGACTCATGAAGTCAAAGGGGTAAAAAGGCGGTTGTGTGTGCACCGCAAGGGGGCGACCCGGGCCTTTCCGCCACACCATCCGGAGACACCGGACGCCTACAAGGCAATCGGCCAACCGGTACTGATCCCGGGAGATATGGGACGCTATTCCTACGTTCTCCTCGGTACGGAAGGCGCCTTCAAGGAAACTTTTGGCTCGACCTGCCACGGCGCCGGGCGGCTCCTGTCGCGTCATGCCGCCAAGAAAATGGCCCGGGGTCAGGATGTTTTTGCCGACCTTGAAAAACAAGGGATCATCCTGCGGGCGGCTGGCCGTGGTACTGTCGCTGAAGAGATTTCCGAAGCCTACAAGGATGTTAAAGATGTCGTCAAGATTGTCGAACAGGCAGGAATTGGTAAAATAGTAGCCAGACTGAAACCGATTGCGGTGGTCAAGGGCTAGGAGATTTTCATGAATGTTTTCGTAACAGGAGGTACCGGCTTCGTCGGCAATGAGGTCATTCGACATCTATTGGCGGCCGGGCATAATGTTCATTGCCTGGTCCGGATCGGATCAGAGGACAAACTTCCCCACAAGAAAGAACTGTCCATCCATTTTGGCGATACGGACGATTTTGAAAGTCTGAAGAAAGGCATGGACGGCTGTGATGCCGTGATTCATCTGGTCGGTATTATCCGCGAATTCCCCGGCAAAGGGATTACCTTTGAAAAACTGCACACCATAGCGACCCGGTCAGTTATTCAAGCAACGATCGACAGTGGTATCAGTCGCTACCTGCAGATGAGCGCTAACGGTACCCGAGCCAACGCCAAAACCGGCTACCATCAATCCAAGTGGCAGGCGGAAGAGGCGGTACGAGCTTCCAAACTCGACTGGACGATCTTCCGACCCTCTTTGATTTATGGCAAAGGCGGAGAATTCATCGGAATGATGTCCAACCTGATTCGCAAACTGCCGGTGGTACCAGTCATTGGTGATGGTCAATACCGAATGCAACCGGTTGATGTCAAACAGGTTGCTCTCAGCTTTGTCAAAGCCCTCAGCCGCCCGGAGACCATTGGTAAAACGTATCATCTCGGTGGGAAAAACAGTTACAGTTACGATGAAATTATCGATATTTTTGGCAAAGCACTGGGCAAAAAGAGTGTCAACAAGCTGCACCATCCATTGATGCTAATGAAGCCAGCCGTTAAGCTGCTGCAGTCGATTCCGCAGTTCCCGCTCGCCTCCGACCAGCTCACCATGCTGCTGGAAGGCAACGTATGTGACCCGGACGAGTGGGCCAAAGCGTTTGATATCGAACCGGAGGATTTTGCCGAAGGGCTGAAGAATTGCCTATAAAAAGCAGGTTAAAGGTTAAAGGTTAAAGGTTAAAGGTTAAAGGTTAAAAAGAATTTTACATTTTCCTCTCATCTGTTGCCATTTTCCTGATTCATCCCGCCGTCCGCTGCTTGAAGCGCTTCAGGCAGAAATGCGCCTCCCGCTCCCGCTCACCGAGGTACTGAACGATGCTGTGCAGGTCAGACTGCAGGCGCGGCATCACCCGCTCTTCCAACACCCGGATCCGCCGGGAAATTTTCCGCAACTCGGCTTCCAACCTCTTTAATTTCGCCTCATAAACGGCCGTATCGAGCATCTCGGCGACGATGGTCTCAAACAGATGCAGTGCCTCATCAAGATGCGGCGTCGGTGTGCGGAAATCGAATCCCCGTTCCAGAGGTGTGCGCACCACACTCTGGCTGAGGGTCACCTCGGAAAACTTGAGCCCGAGAACATTACCGGGGGTCATCTTCAGCCCCGGATCCTGGCGATTTACCGGCACCAGTGACGCGACATAATCGACCCCCTCATGGCCAAGGCTCAACTGCAAACGCTGCAGACCGGCGGCGTAGCGCTCGCGGATCGCTTCGCGCGTCTCCAGCAGCGGCTTGCTGGTCGCAAGAAACTCGCGAATCAACGCCTGCCGGCGGCCTTTGAGGATCGCCACACTGCCGACCACTGACGTTTTGCGCTCCTTAAGCAGGAGCAGGTTGGTGCGGGTTGGATGCATCATCGCTGACAACTCCATACTCTCTGAGTAAGGAAAGACCGGCTTCGAGGCTTTCAACAATCGATCGCCGACCATCACCCTGATGAATAAACTGTTGTTCGAAGGCCGTGCTGAAATCGAGCATAGATTGATCCTTCTCCGGCAAACCATCACGCCCGATAATTGCCTCGAGCTTACGCAACTCGCGGCCCCGGGCATAATTTTGATAGAGAAGATCGGCGACCTGTCGATGGTCTTCCCGGGTCCGTTCCTTGCCGATCCCCTGCTGCATCAACCGCGACAGGGAAGGCAAGACATCGATCGGCGGATAAATACCGCGGGCATGCAGGTCGCGCGACAGAACAATCTGCCCCTCGGTGATGTACCCGGTCAAATCGGGAATCGGGTGGGTAATATCATCTTCCGGCATGGTCACGACCGGCAGCATGGTCACCGATCCAGACATCCCCTTGATCCGACCGGCCCGCTCATAGAGCGATGCCAGATCAGAGTACATGTAGCCGGGATAACCGCGGCGCCCCGGCAATTCCTCGCGCGCCGTTGAGACCTCGCGCAGGGCATCACAGTAGTTCACCATATCGCTGACCAACACCAGAACATCACGCCCCTTCTCAAAAGCGAGATATTCGGCAATCGTCAAACCAACTCGGGGTGCCAGCAATCGCTCGACAACCGGCCGATCCGCCAGATTCACAATTGCGACAAATGGTTTATGCAGGGTTTCGATCGCTTCAAGATAGTAGGCATAATCGCGATTGGTCAACCCGAGAGCGACAAAGACAACGGCAAACTTTTCACTGCCGGACAGACCGGAATGGCGCAGGATGTGGGCCGCCAGTTCTTTTGACGGCAGCCCGGCGCTGGAGAAAATCGGCAGCTTCTGCCCCTTAACCAGGGTATTGAGCGCATCAATGGCAGAAATGCCGGTCTCGATAAACTGCTCCGGCCTCGCTCTCGCCACCGGGTTGATCGCCCGACTGATCACCGGCTGCATCTCGCTCGTAAAATACAGCGGTTGCCGGTCAAGCGGCCGAAACGAGCCATCGAAAATTCGCCCGAGGCATTCCTCCGACACTGGAATTTTCTTGACCGCATCGCTGAAGGCGACCCGGGTCCGGTCAATATCAAGCCCCCGGGTCTCACCATAAACCTGAATCAAAACCGTATCATTCTCGATGCGCAACACCTCGCCATCCAGCACCAGACCTTCCGGCCCTTCGATCCGTACCACTTCGCCAATCCGCGCCTCGATAACCTTTTCGACAAACAGCAATGGCCCGCGGATGCAACTGATAGTCCGATAGCTGTGCTCAGACAAGCGCATGGTCACCCTCCGCCAAAACGGTTTCAAGAAGTTCTCCCGCCTCTATTCTTGCGGAAACAGCATCAAAAGCATCGATAATATGACGACAGAGAGCCAGGGTTTTTTCCGGCGGGCAGAAAGCGTCCTCCGAATAAGCGTTCTGGCAGAGGAACCGCTCACGCAGGTTTTCCGCCACCAGCATCAGTAACCGATCCTGATCCTGCAGCCCTTCGCGACCAACAATTTCTGCGACTTCACGCAGCTCAGCTTCCTGCTGGAGAATTTTTCGACAGCGATCACGCAGGCGGCTCCAGTCGGCACCCTCCCGTTGGTCGAAAGCCGGGTCGGTCACCCGGTCGTAAAGAGAATAACTCTGGTTCCAGTTGACCGCCGGGAAATGCCGGCTGTGCGCCAGGGAGGCATCAAGCATGTAGAAAGCACCGGAAACACGCAGGCAGCACTGCGTCACCGGTTCGGTGAAGTCCCCGCCCGGAGGTGAGACGGCGAGGACCATGCTGAGCGATCCTGTTTTACCATCAACCGTCTCAACCACTCCGGCGCGCTCGAGGTAGGCTGAAAGACGCGATCCAAGGTAGGTCGGATAGCCCTCCTCGCCCGGCATTTCCTCGAGCGATGAAGAGATTTCCCGCAACGCCTCAGCCCAGCGCGAAATAGAATCAGCCAGAAGCAACACGTCGTAACCCATGTCGCGATAATATTCGCCCATGGCAATCGCCGTATAGATCGACGCCTCGCGAGCGGCGACCGGCATGTTGGAAGTATTGGCCAGCACAATAGTCCTCTCCATCAATTTGCCGCCGCGATACGGATCATCGAGAACCATAAATTCATCGAGCAGTTCGGCCATTTCGTTGCCGCGCTCACCGCAGCCGACATAGACAACGATATCAACATCGGCGAATTTGGCGATCGACTGTTCGAGCACTGTCTTGCCGGTACCGAATCCTCCCGGGAAAATTGCTGCGCCGCCCTTGACCATCGGGAAGAGAAAGTCGAGGCAGCGCTGACCGGTGACCAGCGGCTCGGTGGGCGCCAGCTTGGTCCGAACCGGACGGCTCTGTCGAACCGGCCAACGTTGCTGCAGGAACAGCTCACCGCCCTGCTCAAACCTCGCCACCGGCTGATCAATCCGGTAATCACCCGCTTCGATGCGCGTCAATCGTCCCGACCCGGTCGCCGGAATCACATGGCAGAGCGAACCTTCCTGGACCGTACCGATCGCTTCACCCACGTCGATATCGTCGCCAACATTTTTCAAGGGGACAAATGACCAGATCCGCTCGGCGGCAAGAGTTGAAGGTTCGATCCCACTGCCGATAAAGGGTCCACTCTGATCCAGCAACGCCTGTAATGGTCTCTGCAGCCCATCGAACATGGTTCCGAGCAGGCCCGGGCCAAGCTGTACCGACAGCGGCAGGCCGGCACTTTCAACCGGTTCGCCGACGGCCAGCCCCCGCGACTCCTCATAGATCTGGATGATCGCTGTTCCCGGTTCGAGACGAACCACCTCACCGACCAGTCGGCGTTCCCCAACCCGAACCCGATCGTAGAGCCGCAAGCCTTCAATGGCCGCGGTTACGGTGACCCCCGATATGGCAATAATTTTGCCCTTCATTCCCTGATCCTGACGTGATAACCGAGCGCCCGGCGAATCAGCCGCTGCAGATAGTCTTCCTCGACCGGCACGGCGCCGGCCGGCGTCGGCAGTACCAATAAAATTCCCGGCCACTTTTCATGCAGTTGCCGCAGCTTTTCCTCCTCGATCTGCTCCAGCAACCTTTCATCGATGATGATGACTCCCACATCGTTTTCAGCCGACGCCTGCATCAACCTCTCCTCAGCCAGAGAGGCATCGGTCAGCAACTGCTCAAAACCGGCAATGGCAAAACCGTAAGGCGTCTCCTCCGGGGTGATAAAAATGATCC
>JBFFPW010000075.1:0-6998 GCA_041573815.1 Desulfuromonadales bacterium | reverse complement strand
TGAAAATTGCCGACGGCGAAACCGTCGTCATGCAGAGTGTGCTCGGCAAGATGCATATCGAAGTAAAGATTGATGATCGTGCCGTCGCTGGTCTGGTCCTGCTGCCCTACTTTGACCGAAGCGGGGCCGGAGTATTTCTGCCGGGGGCTGGAACCTTCAGTTGTCGTTTGCTGAAAGAGGATCTGTAGATGAATGAATGGTTGATCACTGCACTATTGATTGCCATTAAGCTCGGACTGATATTCGGTGTTGTCCTGTTTATTGCCGCTTATCTGGTCCTGGCCGAAAGAAAAATTCTGGCACGGATGCAGCTCCGTCACGGACCGAACCGTGTTGGACCGTTCGGCATGATACAACCGATGGCCGACCTGATCAAGATGTTGACCAAAGAGGATGTTTGTCCGACCGGCGCTGATAAATATCTCTTCCTGTTTGCTCCAGGTTTGGCGGCATTGACGGCGCTGATGGCTTTTGCCGTGATACCGTTCGGACCGACCATCGAAATTTTCGGTCAACAAATGCCGCTGGTCGTCTGTGATCTCAATATCGGCGCTCTCTATTTTCTCGGGCTCTCCTCTCTGGCTGTTTATGGCGTTGCCCTCGGCGGCTGGGCTTCAAATTCCAAATATGCTCTGCTCGCCTCAATCCGCGGACTGGCCCAGCTGATTTCCTACGAACTCTCTATGGGCTTGGCGATCGTGCCAGTCATCATGGCCGCCAAGTCGTTCTCGCTGACTGAAATCGTCATGGCGCAGGAATCGATGCCGTTTGCTATCTACCACCCCGTCGCCTTCCTGATTTTCTTTATCAGTATTACGGCGGAATCGAAGCGGATTCCGTTCGATCTGCCGGAAGCGGAGAACGAGCTGGTGGCCGGTTTTCATACCGAATATTCCGGTATGCGTTTCGGGCTCTTTTTTGTCGGTGAATATATTAATATGATCGTCCTTGGTTCGATGACGACCATTTTTTTCCTTGGCGGCTGGCACGGGCCACTGCTGCCACCGGTTGTCTGGTTCCTGATCAAGGTGCTCGGGGTGGCTTTTGTCTTTATCTGGATCCGGGGGACGATGCCCCGTTTCCGCTATGACCAGCTGATGCACTTCGGCTGGAAAATCATGATGCCGTTGGCGTTGCTCAATGTTGTGATCAGCGGCGGTATTATGGTCTGGCTCAACGGAGGTTGATGGTGGCAAGAAATTTCTGGCGTGACATCAAGGGTACCTTTGAACCGTTCTGGGTGACCCTGCGCTATCTCTTTACGAAACCGGTGACGATTCAGTACCCGGAAGAGAAGCGTACGCCTTTTCCTCGCTACCGTGCCCGTATTGTTTTGACCCGCGACCCGGATGGCGGTGAACGCTGTGTCGCCTGCTATCTCTGTTCGGCGGCCTGTCCGGTTGACTGCATTTCGATGCAAGCTGCCGAGGGTGAGGGTGGCCGCCGCTATGCAACCTGGTTCCGAATCAATTTTGCCCGCTGTATTTTCTGCGGTCTCTGCGCTGAGGCTTGCCCGACGAAGGCGATTCAGATGAGCGCCGATTATGAAATCTGCAACCGCGATCCGCTTAACCTGGTCTATGAAAAAGAGGATTTGTTGATTGATGATGGTGGCAATGATCAGGACTACAATTTCTATCGTCATACCGGCATCGGTGTTGTTAACCCGCGGGGGGGCAATGAAGATGAAAATGAACCGGAAGACGTGAAGAGTTTGTTACCCTAGAGGGAGGTCAAAAGAAGAAGGTGAAAGGATAAAGGTGTTGAAATTTAACCCTTTTACCTCGATTTTGCAATTATGGAAACCATTCTATTCTACATACTGAGTGCTGTTGCCCTGCTGGCGACCCTGCTCTGCGTCACCCGGCGGAATCCGGTGCATGCCGTTATTTATCTGGTTCATGCCTTCTTCGCCCTGGCGATGATTTTCTTTCTCCTCGGCGCACCGCTGGTCGCCGCCTGGGAAATCATTATTTATGCCGGAGCGATTATGGTGCTGTTCATGTTCATCATCATGATGCTGGAACTGGCGCCGTCCGAAGAGACGCCGGGAATGGATTGGGCTGTTTTTATTCCGGTACTGTTGCTGTCTGCGACCTTGCTGTGTGCAACCTTCGCGATTATCGCTTTTGACCCGGGTGGCGCCGATGGCCTGCCGAGTTACTACGCTTCGCCACGAACCTTTGGCTACGCGCTGTTCAAGGAATATGCCCTGGCCGTCGAAGTGGTCTCATTCCAGTTGCTGTTCGCCGCCGTCGGTGCTTTTTATGTCGGTCGGGCCGGCAGACGGAAAGGGCGGTGGATGCGATGATCGTTCCGATCTCCCACATTATTATGGTTGCAACGGCGATGTTCCTGATGGGGCTCGGTTGTGTCATGGCCCGGCGTAATCTGATTATGATCCTGATCGGCGTTGAGATCATGCTCAACGCTGTCGGTCTGATCCTGGTCGGTGGTTCGGCTTTGTGGCAGAAGGTCGATGGCCAGATCTTTGTTATCTTCCTGATGGCGATGACCGCCGCTGAAGTCGGTATTTCCCTGGCAATGGTTGTTTACTTGCAGCGACGCAAGGGAACAATAAGTGCCAATGCTTTTGACGAGATGAGCGGATGAACGAGACGCTACTATTTCTCATAATCCTGTTGCCGTTGGTCTGTGGCGTTTTCAACGCTCTCGTCGGCATGCGGGCCCCGCGGCTCTTTGCCGAGACGCTCGCAGTCTTCGGTGTTGCTGCGTCAGCTCTGTTAACACTGCTTATGTGGTCGTATGCAGAAGGTGAGGGGAGCCGGGCGGTTCTCTATACCTGGTTTTCCAGTGGTGAGTTCGAGGTGCCGGTTGCTATTCTGTTCGATAAGTTGTCGGCGCCGATGACCTTGATGGTGACCGGGGTTTCGACCTTGATCCACCTTTACGCCGTCGGCTACATGGCCGAAGAAAAAGACTACGCTCGCTTCTTTACCCTGCTCAACCTGTTTGTCTTTGCCATGTTACTGATTGTCCTTTCCGATAACTTGCTGCTGACCTTCCTCGGCTGGGAAGGGGTCGGTTTCTGTTCCTATGGGCTGATCGGTTACTGGTATGGCAAGGGTGAGAATGCCGATGCCGGTCGTAAGGCCTTCCTGGTGACCCGGGTTGGTGATGTTTTCTTCGGAATCGCCATGCTCTGGTTATTTACTCTTTTCGGAACTTTGTCGATTTCAGAAATAAACAGTCAGGCATCGCAGCTGACACCGGCAATTCTGACTGGCTTGGCCCTGTTGTTACTGCTCGGTGCCAGTGGTAAGTCAGCTCAACTGCCGCTGATGACCTGGTTGGCAGATGCCATGGCCGGTCCGACTCCGGTCTCGGCACTGATTCATGCGGCGACCATGGTGACAGCCGGCGTCTATCTGCTCTGCCGGATGTTTCCTCTGGTTTCGCTGTCGCCAGTCGGTATGATGGCAATTGCCGCCGTCGGTGCCTTGACCGCTCTCTATGCCGCGACCTGTGCCCTGGCTCAGCGGGAAATCAAACGGGTGCTTGCTTATTCGACCATGAGTCAGGTCGGGTACATGTTTCTCGCAGTAGGAGTCGGGTCGGTTACCGGCGCGATGTTCCATCTGCTGACGCACGCTTTTTTCAAGGCGTTGCTCTTTATGGCCGCCGGATGCGTTATCCACCTCTGTCACGACGAAAACGATATTTTCAAAATGGGTGGTGTTGCCCGACGAGCACCTTTTGTCTTTTCGCTGTTTGTTGCTGGCGCCCTATGTCTGGCCGGGGTGCCGATGACCGGTGGTTTTTACTCCAAGGATGCCATCCTTCTCTCGGCGTTTGCCCAACCAGGATTGTATTATCAGGGAGTGTGGTTGCTGGCGACCCTGACCGCTCTGCTGACGGCCGTTTATACCTTCCGTCTGCTTTACCTGGTTTTTGCCGGTAAGTCGCGTGGCCAGGAAGGTCACGCCCCCGGGATAATGATGCTCTGGCCGCTGCTGCCGCTTGCGATTCTTGGTCTCGGCAGTGGAATCATTAACATGCCGACGCTGGTCGGTGGCAACAGCTGGTTGCAAAATTACCTTGGGGCTCTGGCCGGGAATGTCCCGCATGTCAGCCATGCAACAGAGTGGGGGCTGTGGGGCCTGGCGACGGCAATCGTTGCCGCCGGCTGGTTGATTGCCTGGAAACTCTACGGCAATTTTTTGCCGGCGAAAGAGAACCTTCTGTCCCGCTTTCTGCTTTCGGGATGGCAGGCCGATCACCTGGTTGAGATCGTCATACTGAAACCGTTTCGGGCTGTTTGCCGGTTCTGCTGTTATGGCCTTGACCTGACGGTCATCGACGGCATGCTCGAGGGGGTAGCCGAAACATGTAAACAATTCGGTGAGCGTATGCGGTTGGCCTCGACCGGTCGTTTGTCAACCTATATTGGTGCTTTTGCCTGGGGGCTGCTCGGCCTGATAGGCTGGTGCCTCTGGCGCCTGATTTCCCTGTAGGACGGACTGAAGATGGATCCTGTTGTTGTGACATATCCCGATTTCCCCTGGCTGACTCTGCTGCTGTTCCTGCCGTTGATCGGCTCAGTCCTTTGCTGGCTGCATCGACACGAGCCTGAAGAGTGTCGCTGGTATGCTCTGGCTGTGACTCTGGTGGTCTTTGTATTGTCGGTCTGGTTGTTTGTCGATGCACCACAGAGCGGGATGCGATGGTTCCTCTACGAGGATGTCGCCTGGATTGAGCGATTCGGTATCCGTTACACTCTTGGGCTGGACGGGTTGTCGCTGCTGATGGTCGTTTTGACGGCTTTTTTGCAGGTGATTGCCGTCATCATCTCCTGGCCGGTTAAAAAACATGCGCCACTCTTTTTTGTCGTCCTGATGGTCATGGAGACTGGAGTTCTCGGTGTGTTTCTGGCGCTTGATCTGGTGCTTTTCTATATCTTCTGGGAAGTGATGCTGATCCCGATGTTCTTGCTGATCGGTATCTGGGGGCACAAAAGGCGGGTCTACGCCTCGATCAAGTTTTTTCTTTACACTCTGGCCGGCTCACTGTTGATGTTGCTCGGTATTATGGCCCTTTACTGGCTGCATGGTCAGCAGACCGGCGACTATACCTTTGCCCTGCCAGCCCTGCGCCAGACCGTACTGACCAGTAGCGCATCGTTCTGGATTTACAGTTCGTTCATGATTGCCTTCATCATCAAAGTTCCGCTGGTGCCATTTCATACCTGGCTGCCGGACGCCCACACCGAAGCGCCGACCGCCGGATCGCTCGACCTGGCCGGACTGCTATTGAAGACCGGCGCCTATGCCATGCTCCGCTTCGCTTTCTCGCTGTTCCCGGAGATGGCGCAGAAAAGTCTGCCGTTGTTGGCAACGCTGGCTTTGATCGGGATTTTTCACGCTGCCTGGGTCGCTTATTTACAGAAAGATGCGAAACGGCTGGTCGCCTATTCGTCGGTTTCGCATCTTGGTCTGGTGATCATCGGCTTCGCCGCCTGGAACGTGACGGCCCTGGAAGGAAGCATCTTGTTGATGGTCGCCCATGGCATCACGACCGGTGCCCTGTTCGCGATAATCGCCATGCTTGAGGCTCGAACAACCACCCGCAACCTTGATGAGCTCGGTGGCCTCTGGCATTGTGCCCCGGTACTGTCGGCCTTTTTGTTGCTCTTCTCGCTCGCTTCGCTCGGCTTGCCAGGGCTTGGTAACTTCTCCGGGGAGATTCTGGTGTTGATCGGTACATTCAAGAGCCATCCGCTCTGGGCTATCCTGGCGATCACGGGTGTCGTTTTTTCGGCAGCTTATATGCTCCGCATGGTTCGTCACACCATTTGGGGTCCACAGGGGAAACTGGCCGTTTGTCATGACCTGACTCTTCGCGAGTATCTGGTGCTGGTGCCGATGGCCATTATTTTGATCTGGATCGGGGTTTACCCGGCGACCTTCCTTGAGCCGCTGCATGAAACGGCTATTTATCTGCTGAACGATCCGACCGCCATCAAGCTGGTGGGAGGTGGCCGATGAGTTACCTCGAGCTCTTAGCCCTGATGCCGGTTCTGGTTCTGGTTCTTGGTTCAATCGTGGTTTTGATGGTTGGTGCCTGGTATCCGCATTGGCGCAACCTGATATTTGCCAGTATCGGTTTTGCCCTGTTGGCCGCATTTACGGCTGTTTGTTACCCGGCCCCGGTGGCTGAAGTTGCGCATCTCTACGGTACCGGCCCCTATGCCCGCTTCTTTACGACGATCTGGTCCCTGTTGGCCGCTCTGGTGCTATTGCTCTCTTTGCGCTACGGGGCTGATCGTCGATTCGACGGTGGTGTTTACTGCGCACTTGTTCTGTTTGCGGCAGTTGGCATGTCACTGTTGTCTTCGGCGACCTCTCTGGTCGGCATTTTCCTCGGTCTTGAAGCTTACACACTGGTGCTCTATATTCTGATCGCTTTTGACCTGGAGTCGCCGTTGGGAGCTGAAGCTGGGCTTAAATATCTGGTCCTTGGCGCTGTGGCAACCGGTTTTATGGCTTTTGGCATTGCTCTTATTTATATTTCAGCAGGGACCTTTCATGTGCCGGAGGCGATTACTGCATTGATGGTCGACGGGCACCTGCGGCCATATGCCCTGTTCGGCTGGGTGATGTTGATGGTGGCCATTGGCTTTAAGATTTCACTGGTGCCATTCCACCTCTGGACACCAGATGTTTACCAGGGCTCGCCGGCTCCGGTCGGTGCTTTGCTGGCAACCGGGTCCAAGGGGGCTGTCCTGGCGGCTTTGGCCGCACTCTATTTTGGTGTTGGCAAAGCGGTCGTCGATATAGAGTCTCTGATCTGGATTCTTTCGGCGGTCACCATGCTTGTCGGTACCTTGAATGCCGTGGTCCAGAACAATCTCAAGCGGATGCTTGCCTACTCTTCAGTCGTGCATATGGGTTACGTTTTGATTGGTCTGTTGGCCGGAGGTCAAGAGGGCTTCAGCGCGGTCGTTTTCTACGTAGTGGTCTATACCGTCGCCACTCTCG
>JBFFPW010000074.1:0-7005 GCA_041573815.1 Desulfuromonadales bacterium | reverse complement strand
GCTTTTCCCGGGTCGTCGCGAAATCGGTCATGGTATGTTGGCTGAGCGTTCTGTCGCTCAGGTGCTGCCGAAGCATGATGACTTCCCCTACACCATTCGTATTGTTTCCGATATCCTTGAATCAAACGGTTCTTCGTCAATGGCCTCGGTTTGTGGTGCGTCACTGGCGTTGATGGATGCAGGTGTTCCGCTTTCCGAAGCTGTTGCCGGTATTGCCATGGGTTTGATCAAGGAAGATGATAAGGTTGCCGTTCTTTCCGATATCCTCTGTGACGAAGATCATCTTGGCGACATGGACTTTAAAGTTACCGGTACTGCGACCGGTGTTGCCGCCCTGCAGATGGATATCAAGATTACCGGTGTCGATAAGGACATTATGAAGCAGGCTCTCGAGCAGGCTCGTGAAGGTCGTCTGCATATCCTGGGCAAGATGGCCGAGGCGCTTCCGTCCTCACGTGAAGAATTGTCTCAGTATGCACCTCGCATTACCACGATCTATGTCACCAAAGATCAGGTTCGTACCGTTATTGGACCTGGTGGTAAGAATATCCGCGGTATCATCGAAGCAACCGGTTGTGCCATCGACATCGAAGATGACGGTCGCGTCAACATCGCTTCTTCGGACGGTGACGCCGCCAAGGCAGCGATCAAGATGATTCGTGATTTGACCCAAGAGGCCGAAGTCGGGCGTCTTTATGAGGGTGAAGTCAAGAAGATCATGGAGTTCGGTGCATTTGTTGAAATCTTCCCCGGAACTGACGGTCTGGTTCATATCTCCGAGCTTGACAAGGAGCGTGTCCGTGCAGTCACAGATGTTCTCAACGAAGGGGACAAAGTTCTGGTAAAATGTATCGGAATTGACAAGCAGGGCAAAATCAAGCTGTCGCGCAAAGAGGCGCTTGGCCAGAAGATGCCTGCAGTGGACTGATACAGGAACGTAAATGATCAAACACACGATCCTTGATAATGGCATCAGGATCATTACTGAACAGATACCGGTCGCACACTCAGTCTCCTTTGGAGCCTGGGTGGCGGCCGGGTCACGCCATGAAGATGCCGCTCTAAGCGGCATTTCGCATTTCGCCGAACACATGTTCTTCAAAGGGACCGAGAATCGTCCAGCTCGAATGATCGCTCGTGAGATAGATGCTGTCGGCGGCATGTTAAACGCTTATACCAGTCACGAATATTGTTGCTACTACGCCAAGGTCCTGGCGCATAATCTCCCGCTGGCAACAGACCTCATTTCCGATATTTTATTGAATTCTCTATTTGATATTGATGACATGGAAAAAGAGCGTCGCGTCATTCTCAGCGAAATTGCCATGGTTGATGATACGCCTGACGATCAGGTTCATGAGCTGTTTGGGCAGCTGTTCTGGAAAGATAACGCCCTGGCACAGCCGATTCTCGGGTCTCGTGATACAGTCGGAAACTTTGACAGATCGACCCTTGTTGAGTTTGTCGAAAATTATTACTGTGGCGAAAATCTTCTGATAACTGCGGCCGGTAATCTTGAGCATCAAAAGGTCGTTGATCATGTCGCTGGCGAATTCAGCTCTGTTCCTCGATCCGGAAATGCTCTTTCCATTAAAAACCCTGAGTATCGTTCTGGTATTGATGTTCGTAGAAAATCTCTCGAACAGGTGCATCTCTGTCTAGGTACCAAGGCGTTACCGCAGAATCATCCAGAACGATTTGTCCTTAATTTTTTGAATACTCTTCTTGGCGGCAGTATGAGTTCCCGATTGTTTCAATCGATCCGCGAGGAGAGGGGGCTTGCCTATGCTATTTACAGTTACCTGCATTGCCATTCAGATTCCGGTGCACTCATTGTTTGTGCCGGTACTTCCCCCGCAGATGCATATGATGTTATTGCCTTGATTCTCAAGGAAATGCATGACTTGGCCAGTAACCCGGTTCCGGCATATGAATTCAACGCTGCAAGGGAGCAAATCAAGGGGAATTTACTCCTCTCGTTAGAGAGCAGTGAAAACAGAATGGCCCGGTTGGCAAAAAACGAAATTTATCTGGGGCAGCACCCGACGATAGAAGAGTCTCTTCAGCAGATAAATACTGTGACTCCAGAAGATGTTTGTCGACTTGCTGGAGAGTTGTTTCAGGACAGGTATCTGACTTTGCAGATGCTCGGGGACCCGGAAGATACTGACTTTTCTTTGTTGGATTTGACATTGGGATAATGACAGGAGTTTGCTGTGGCAGGACTTGAAATAAAGATTCAGAAGCTTCACCCGCAGGCGGTCGTGCCGCAATATATGACCGAACATGCAGCCGGCATGGACCTTTGCGCTGCACTTGATACTCCGCTTACCCTTGAACCGGGTGAACGTGTGGTTGTTCCAACTGGCATCGCTATGGCAATACCTTATGGATTTGAAGGTCAGGTTCGGCCTCGATCCGGGCTGGCAATCCGTCAGGGAATTACCATGTTAAACAGCCCCGGCACCATCGATTCCGATTATCGTGGTGAAATCGGAGTTATTGCCATCAATCATGGTAACGAGACTGTTATCTTCAACCATGGTGATCGTATCGCCCAGTTGATTGTTGCTCCGGTAGTGCGGGCTGGTTTGCAGTTGGTCGATAACCTTTGTGAAACTGAACGTGGTGCCGGTGGCTTTGGCCATACTGGCGTCAATAAGACCGATGAGGTGAAGTGATGAACGAATGTGCAGTGCCGGAAATCGATTTTCCATCTGATTACATGTTCAAGGCATTTGGCAAGGTCGACGCCGGTGAGACCTTTCGTCTGTCGGTTCAAAGCGCAATTAACGCAACTGTCTCCTGCCCGGATGATGCCATTCGTGTGCGTGAAAGTTCTGGCGGCAAATACCTTTGTGTGACCGCCTTGACGTACCTCACTTCAAAGGATCAGATGATTTCTATATACAGGGATTTAAACGGTATTGAAGACCTGATTTTTCTTCTTTAAATCAATATACTCTCAGGTTTCTTCCTTTTTTTTTACGAATTTGTTATCTTGTAACCGTTGCCTGGCTATTGAGTGAAATGGAGAATAAGTCATGCTGTTACGCCTTAATCCAGAGAATCCGCAACCTCGACAAGTCAGCCGGGTCGTAGATACGTTGCGTCAGGGTGGAGTTATTGTTTATCCGACCGACACGATTTATGGTCTTGGTTGTGATATTTACAACAGTAAGGGAATCAAGCGTATTTATCAGGTTAAACAGCGTGATGCCCGGAAACCATTCTCATTTATCTGTTCTGATATCTCTGATGTGTCTAATTACTGCCAGGTCAGTAACTTTGCTTACAAAATTCTCAAGCGTCATCTGCCTGGTCCGTATACCTTTGTCCTCGAAGCAACCCGACAGGTTCCCGCACTTCTGACCACCAAGCAGAAAACCGTCGGTATCCGCATCCCTGATAACCCGATTACACTGGCTATCGTCCAGGAACTGGGGCATCCCCTGATTACTACCAGTGCCAATACCTCTGGAGATGATCCGGTAAATGATCCGGAGGAGATTGCCCAGCGTTTCGGCAAGTCGATCGATATGGTGGTCGACGGTGGTATTCTGATGGGCGATTCATCAACCGTCATCTCTCTGGTTGACGACAATATTGAAATCCTCAGAGAGGGGCGTGGGGACACCTCCTGGATCGAGTAACTCCTGTTATGCGCGTACTGTCTATCCTCTTAATCTCAATTTTCATTTTATTGCCCCCGGCATTCGCCGCTGAACGCGTACTTGGCAGTATCGGCGCTCAGGTGGTACCAACGGCCACCGGGGAAGTGGTCGTATTGCAGCTGGTCAAGGCGGCCCCGGCCGAGAAGGTTGGGCTTCTGCCAGGAGATCTTATCATCAAGATTGATGGCAAGATACTTAAAGGGCTTGATTTTAATACGGTGACCCGCGAGTATCTCTGGGGGTATGTTGGCGAGCCGGTACACTTTAACTGGCTCCGCCCTGGAGAGACCGGGGAACGTGAAGCAGATCTGGTTCGGGTCAAAGTTGATTCCGCATCTCTACGACACCCCGAGGTGCAGATGGTCAAGCCGAAGAAATAGTTATGTCTAAAGAAATTACAATTGCCCTTTATCAAAGGGATTTTATTAAGGATTGGCGCTACGAAATCGCAACTGATACGATTGCGGCGTTAGCAGTCGAGATCAATGAAGAACTCGCTTCAGCCGGGGTTTCAGTTCTTTTTTCCGGTGAAGAGGCTGTTTCTGTTGAGGTCAGGGGCTATGGTGATATTCTCAACAGTATTCGCCTGCGTTCATCCGAAAAAGGGGTAGGTAACCCTTGCCTTGGTCATATTATAGGTGAATCACCTGAATGTGATCTTCTGGCGGATATTAAAAGAGGGGTCAAGAGGTTGGCTTTTGCTCCTGAGACCATCATGCCGGATGCCGAACACAGAAAAACTTGTCATAACTGTGGCTGTGGCTGTTGATGTAGGGAAAGCTTATCTCGGGCCATCTGTTGCGTTCTCTTTCGATTTCTTCGTTTGACGTACACAAATGTACGTCTCGCTCATCAATCTTCAGACGCCTTGCATCTAACCCAAACTAAACTTTCCTGCCAGCATTATCTGTTTTGTTATTTTAATGATCGTAGGTAAAGCAGAAATGATTCGATCTCGGTCGATTCCAGATCCATCATCCTGCCCTTCATGGCATCACGGATACAGAAGTTGACCATTTCCTTGAGCATTCCATCGTCGTAGGCATCAATCTCTTCCAGTCCTTTTCCATGCGGATGACAGGAAGCGCAGCTTTTGCCGTTACTGCCGAGGTTATTGGCCTCGTACATTTTCTGCCCTAAAATTATGGTTGGAACTTCTGTTGCAAAAGATGTCATTGTCAACGTCAGCAGGATCAGGGTGAGAATGAGATATCGATACATTATTCCCTCCATGGGTGAATGAATGCTATTATTGCCGCTAAGCTGGCTCTATGCAAGTGTCTATTGTAAGATGACTTGACACGAACTAATCGTAGCTGTAGAAATAACAATCTTATTTTTGTCAGGAGTGTTTATGTTTGACAGTATTGTTCAATTTGCAGTCAGTTTTTACCATGAATATTCAATTGTGGTTATAGTCGTCGGTGTTATTCTTCTGATTATTGCCTATAACAAGCCAAAGGAGAGCTTTAAGTTTGCAATTTTTCTGGTGATTATGGCGTGTGTTATTTATGCCGTCGACCTGTTTGGTGAATCCGTTGATGTTGGCAAACAGAACAAAGATCAAATGATTCAAAAAACCAAAGGGCTCACTGACTAGACCGTTTGAGCACTTGTTATATTAATTTATTGATGAAGGGTTGTTCGTTTCATGAAACTAGAATACTCAGTAAGTCTTGAAGATATTATCGCTTTCAATAACCACCACATGGAAGCAACACCATCTATCCGCCGGAAATTGGCTGTTATGCGGTTTGTCTGGTCCTTTGCACCGCTTTTGGCAATTTGGGCGATTACCTCTTTTGAAGGGATGGCGCCTGGAAAAGCAATGTGGGCCATTGGCTTCGTTGCAATCTGTATTTCAGCGCCTATTTTTCTTCTGCAGCCGTTTTATCTTCGTTGGTGCAATAATCGCCAGGTTCGTAAGGTTTACAGTAGTGAAAAAAGTCAGGCTTTACTTGGTGCTCGTGAAATAAAAATCTCGAGTAATGCTCTGTTGGAGACAACACCAGAAGGGGAAAATCAGACAAGTTATGACTCAATAAGTCGGATAGATTCAGATGACGACTATACTTTCATTTATGCAGCAAATTCCAAGGTTCATATCGTGCCTAAGAAAACTGTTCAATCTGGTAATTATGACGAATTTGTTGCCGAACTTAAAAGGAAAGCAAAGAACATAGAAGAACTCTGAAGATCATCTGGCAGTCGATCTACGTAATTCTGCTGGAAAATTGATGTTTAACAGGCTACTTTATTCAAGTAGCCTGTTTTTTTTGAATTGTAAAGGACGTGAAATGCTGAAAGATAGTTTGAAGAGCCTGGGGCGCAGTTGGACCAACCTTACAGGAACTTTTCTGGGTGATCGAAAAGGTCAGATCGATATTGATCTCGCCAATGGCGATGACGATTTATTACGTCGTCAACTTAATGAATGGATCAAGGCGCGTGGTGGAGAAGTTTCAGCTCGCAAGCACGCAATGCAGATAGGTCAGTTGTATCAACTGCTGTCAGGTCAGGGGAAGCAGCGTTTTCTTCATATCCTGGCGAGTGAATTTGGTCTCGATCGGGAAGCGATGCGGAAACAGTGTCAAGCCTATGTCGACTGTGTCGCTGACTGTAGCAACATTGAGGAATCGATCCGTGATCTTTTAATACCGCCCCGTTTAAAACTGATGAGCCAGTTTAATACTTTACCTGCCGGTATCAAATTTCTGGTGGATTTGCGCAAGGATCTTATTGGCTTTAGTCGTGGAGATGCCGAACTGAGTGCTTTTGACGCCGAAATTCGCCATTTGCTGGCGACATGGTTTGACGTCGGTTTATTGAAGATGAACCATGTCGATTGGCAGTCACCGGCAGCAACACTCGAGAAACTGGTTGAATACGAAGCCGTACATGAAATCGACTCCTGGAAGGACCTTCGTCATCGATTGCATCTTGATCGGCGCTGTTATGCATTTTTTCATCCGAATATGCCGGGTGAGCCTTTAATCTTTGTCGAGGTGGCTCTGACCAACGGTATTGCTGACAGTATTCAGACCTTGCTTGATGAGTCGACTCCGGATGTTTCTCCTGACCAGGCCGACACGGCAATTTTCTATTCTATTTCAAATGCACAGCAGGGTCTAAAGGGGATCAGTTTCGGTAACTTTCTGATTAAGCGGGTCGTTGATACCCTGAAGGCAGAATTGCCGAATGTTAAAACCTTTGCCACGCTCTCGCCGATACCCGGTTTTTCCAGGCGATACTGCGCCATAGAAAGCACCAGCACCAGACGAACCCCCACATCGATGATAACGCGTACTCGGCCGCTGTCCTGAGCGAGATG
>JBFFPW010000073.1:0-7037 GCA_041573815.1 Desulfuromonadales bacterium | reverse complement strand
CTGGTGCCCGATGATGACGATTCTGCGTAAAATTGGAGTCAAGGACGCCTGAAAAAACCAGACAGGAAAGATACAGGAACCGTCGGTGATCTCCGGCGGTTTCTTTTTGATGAAAGGTTGAGTATAGTTACGCTATGAAAATATTTACTCGTAAAAGACGGGAAAAGATTCTCGAAAACAAGAAGAACACCCCGGCCGAAAAGGCCAGAAAGCTGTATCGGTCTGGTGATAATTGTGCCCAGGCCGTTTTGCAGGCGACCTGTCCGGGAGTCAGTGCAGAGATCGTCGAAATGGCCAAGGTGTTTGGCGGCGGTATCGATGACAGTCAATGCCTGTGCGGAGCCGTTGCTGGCGGGACCATGTCATTAAGTCTGCAGGCGCAGGGGGATAAGGCTTCAAAGCTGGTCGCAGAATTCAGGTCGCAATTTAAAACCACCTGCTGTAAAGGGTTGACGGCCAAATATGAATGGCTCGGCAAGGAACATATTCAGAGCTGCCGCGAGTTGACCGCAGAGACGGCTGATCTGGTTGCCAGGCTGCTTGAAAAACCTTAGAAAATCAGAGCCGCCACAATAGCGCACAGCATTGCGCGGGAATTCCAAACATTAAAACCCTTGACTTTGTGCGACTATAAAAACTACTCTTTTTCGACAATGGATAGGTGAATCTATAGAGGAGGAAGAGATGGCGTGTGAACTTCTGGCAACATGCGGGTTTTTCAAAAAATACGAAAACAGCCTTGATATGGCCTGTCGTGGTTTTATAAAAGCCTATTGCAACGGTGACAAGATGGATCTTTGCTCTCGTAAACTTTATCGGGCGGAGCATGGGAAACCGCCGCATGATGACATGATGCCGAGCGGGCAGGATATGCCTAAAAGTTATCAAGACTGATTGATCCTGAAACCAAAAAAAGCGCCGATAACGGCGCTTTTTTTTCTTCACTAAACTTGAAAGTTAATCCGAATTTTCCAATTTGTTCATGTGAAAGACATCAGCCAATTCTTTAAGGCGGCCGGAAAGAATCTCCATTTCGGCGATGTTGACAACGATTTCAGAAATTTTCTCCTCGTTTTTTCGTAAGCGGGACTGAGAATTTGCTATCAAATCATAAATTTTCTGGACGGTGTCCGACTGAAACTGAATAGCCGAATTCACCGTGCTGATTTTTTCTTCACGTTCTGCCAGGCCATGATCAAATTCGCGATTGGCCTTCACCTGCTCTTCCATCCCCCGGGTCATCTGATCAGCGGCAGATTTCATTTCCGCGGTGCCGTTCTGAATCTGCTGAATCGAGGTTGTCTGCTCGTTCATCGCATTGACAATTGATTTAACCGACATCAGACTTTTAGCGGTATCATCAATCAGGGTATGCGCCCGGCTCGACTGCTCACTGGTCTGGCTGGAAATCTCGTTGGCCCGAGTCGTCGACTCCTTGGCGCTTGCCATAATCTTGCTCAAGGCGGCGCCGGTTTCGATGGAGAGCTGTTTGCCGCGGGCAATACGGGCCGCCGTGGCATTAACAGCGTCAGTCACCTCGTGGGTATCATCGGCAATGGCGCTAATGATGTTGTGGATATCTTCGGCACTGGTGGTCGTGCGATCAGCCAGGTCACGAATCTCGCCGGCGACGACGGAAAAGCCTTTACCCTCGGCACCAGCCTTGGCAGCGATGATGGCCGCATTGAAGGCCAGCAGTTCCGTATCGGAGACGAGGTCCTTGATGACTTCGATGATTTTGGTTACTTCTTCCGTCTGTAGAACCAGGCGCTGCATGGCCGCTGTCGCTTTTCTGCTCTCGTCGTCAATCCGGTCCATTTCCGTAATCGATTCGTTCATGATCTCAAGGCCGCTTTCAGCATTATTGGTAACGGCGATGACCGACTCGGCGCTGGTGGTCGCACCATTCTGAATTGTAACCAGGGCTTTTTCTATCGTTTGCAAGTCGCTGACCGAGCCTTCGATGAGGCGGGAAAAGTCGTTGGCCTGCTGAGAGACCTGGCGGGTGCTCGAGGCCATTTCATCGACGCAGGCGGTCGTCTCAAGAAACTTCATGTTCGAGTGTTCCATCGCCGCTGCCATTTCCTGAAGTGAGGCGAACAGTTCACGTGAAAGTGCCGCTTCCTCCTGGGTCCGGCTGGAAAGAATGTCCATCTGTTCAGCAATACTGCGATGTTGTTCTTCCATGCTGACAACAATTTTGCGGTTGTCTTCAGCGGACTTGAGGCCCTCGCTCACCCGCTCGGAAAGATAATTGCTCCGTTCCGAAAGGCCCGTATAGTGTGGTGCCAGTTCTTCGATGGTTTGAACGATCGTTTCAACCAGCATCTCGACCTGATTTACTGAAGTCCGCACGGTCTCATTCAACGCTTCGACCGAGTCGTCGGCAGAAGTCGTTTTACCGGTCAGGGGCTGCAGTAGCTGCAGTTGCAGTCGGAGTTGTTTTTTCAGAGTAATCCGCACAAAGAAATACATGCAGGCCCCGGTACAATAACCCATAAGGAGGCAAATGATGAAAAAGGGGAGGACCTTGACGTTGCCGCCGAGAATTGGGGCAGTGATGACCGGGAAGAGGAGGCCGGCAAGCAGACCTACGCCATGGGTAAAGAAAAAAACCTTGCGGATGTAGGGGACATCGCTGATTCCAGGTAGAGCCATGCAAAACCCTCGAAATAACATTGTTAATTACAAATTCAGACTGTTAGGATTATCACAGATAATCGGACGAGACAAGCTAAAAGCCGGTTGTTTCAAGTCTGTATTGCCTATGCTAATATCTAGTCCATGATGTTCGATACTCACATTCACCTCGACCGGTTCAGTTCCGATTTCCCGGTTGACGATGCGGTCGCAGCGGCCCGTGCCATCGGCGTCAGCCATTTCCTGGTGCCGGGAGTTGATCGGGTTGGCTGGTCGAATATTCGGCAAATCGTCGATCGAACCGAAGGTGGCCTGGCGGCGTACGGACTGCATCCGCTGGCGGCTGAAGAGTGGGATCATTCGTGCCGCGATGAGCTGATGACTCTTTTGGGGGCGTCGCAAACAGTTGCCGTTGGCGAGATCGGTCTTGATCGCTATGTTGATGCTTCGGTCGCCAGGCAGGAGGTCGTTTTTCGTGAACAGTTGCAAATCGCGATCCAGGCCTCTTTGCCGGTGCTGATTCATTGCCGCAAAATGCCGGGTCGTTTGTTGGAAATATTGGCCGAAGAGCGATGTGCCCGGGTCGGTGGGATTATGCATGCCTTTAGCGGCAGTCTGCAGACCGCCAAAAAGGCGATGGATCTCGGTTTTGCTCTTTCCTTCGGGGGGGCACTGACTTATCCTGAGGCACGTCGTATACTCGACGTGCTGACAAAGGTCCCCGATGACATGATCGTCATCGAGACCGATGCACCCGACCTTGCTCCGCATCCGCATCGCGGTGAACCGAATCGACCGGTCTGGATTTCTCTGATCCTTGAGCGACTGGCCGAGGTCAAAGGCTGGAGCCGGCAACAGGCAGCCGAAATAACGTCGGAGAATGCCCGGCGAATATTAAAACTGAAATGAGAAGAGAGTTATGAGTTTGGCACGATTCCAGCGGTTGCAATTACTTTATCCTAACGATGGCCTAACGCGGCTCCAAGACAAGTCGGTTGCTGTTTTCGGCATTGGTGGCGTCGGCAGTTACGCCGTCGAAGCGCTGGTGCGGGGCGGTATCGGTAAATTGACCCTGGTCGATTTTGACCAGGTCGATATCACCAACCTGAACCGCCAGGTGCACGCCATTGAAACAACCGTTGGCCAGCCGAAAGTTGTGGCGATGGCCGAGCGCTGTTGGGCGATTAACCCCGACATCAAGATCGAGCCGATCGCAGAGAAATTTACGGCCGCCAGTGAAGAATCATTATTAAACAGTGGATACGATTATGTTCTTGATTGTATCGACCTTGTCACCTCGAAACTGCATTTACTGGAATCCTGTTTGCAACGAAAGATTCCGGTTATCTCCTCGATGGGGGCGGCCAATAAGGTTGATGCGACCCTGGTTGAAGTTGCTGACCTGGCCGAGACCCACAAGTGCCGACTGGCCCGCATTATCCGCAAAGAGTTGCGTAAACGGGGTATTGAAAATGGCGTTAAGGTCGTTTATTCAATTGAGGAGTTCCGGCCGCTGTCGGATGGCCGGCAAAGTATTGATGTCGATGGAAATTATCAGCAACGCCGGGCGCCACTTGGCAGCTCCTCGTTTATTCCGCCGATCTTCGGTCTGACCATGGCCGGTGAAGTGATCCGCGATCTGCTGGGAGAGCGCTGATGGATCCACTTCTGTGGCAGATACCGTTGTTGGCCGGAGTAGGCCTGATTGCCGGTATTCTCAATGTCCTGGCCGGTGGCGGGTCTCTGCTGACCCTGCCGGTTCTTATTTTCCTTGGCCTGCCGGCGGCAACGGCCAACGGCACCAACCGTATTGCCATCTTCTGTCAGAATATTTTCGCCATCGCCGGCTTTCGCAAGCGGGGCATCTTCCCGATCAAGCTGGCCCTGATCTGTACGCTGCCGGCCCTGGTTGGCAGTTATTTTGGAGCGACCCTCGCTATCAGCATTGATGACGAACTGTTCAAGCGGCTCCTGGCGTTCATTATGATCGGTGTGATGATTTTTACGGCGCTTGATCCGGTCAAAAAGTTGAAAGTCGTAGAAGGGAAGATGTCGGCTCTGCGGTTGGCATTGCTGCTGGTTACGTTTTTTGGCGTCGGTGTTTATGGTGGTTTCGTGCAGGCCGGAGTCGGTTTTATCGTCATCGCCGGGCTGTTGCTGCACGGACTCGACCTGGTGCGGATCAATGCAGTCAAGGTTATTGTTATCTTTGCCTTTACTATTGTTGCCCTGGGGGTTTTCATCGCCCATGGTGAGGTCGATTACGGTCTTGGCCTCGCTCTGGCCGCCGGGAATTCGCTCGGTGGCATCATCGGAACACGTCTTGCAGTTGAAAAAGGGCACGATTGGCTGAAAAAAGTTGTAACTGCGACCGTTCTTGTTTTTGCCATCAAACTTCTGATCGGGTAGTCGGGGGGACTACATGACCGTACAGGCGAATTTTCAAATTGTCGATTTAGCAAAAAAGGCATCACGGGATAAGCTGGAAGAACAGATTCAGGTTTTTCGTGACGACCAGTTTGTCCGCCGACTTCTCGATGCGATCCCTTCCCTTCTCGCCGTTCTTAATTCCCATCGTCAAATTATCTATGCCAACCGATCGCTGATTGACATGCTTGAGGTCGATGGTGAGTCCGCTTTGTTGGGGCAGCGCCCGGGGGACGTTTTTGAGTGTGTGCATGTTTTTGATTCTGCTGACGGCTGTGGCAGCAGTGATCTCTGCCAATCGTGCGGTGCTCTTGTGGCGATTCTCGCCGGAGATAAGCGGGTTGAGGAGTGTCGGATGACCCGGTTGCATGAAAGCCGGATTCAGGCCCACGAGCTGCAGGTGACGGCCACGCCGTTTGCGTACGCGGATGAGACATTTACCATCTTTTCGATTGAAGATAAAAGCGCCGAACACCGTCGCCAGATGCTGGAACGCATTTTCTTCCATGACATCATGAATATTGTCGGCAGCATCAAGGGTTTTGCCGAGCTTCTTGAATTGCACGAGCAAGAGGACAAAGAGAAGATTTATCTGCAAATTCGTGAGGCAGCGGAGCAGGTTATCGGTGAAGTTGAAACACAACGGGTGCTGAGCGATGCTGAACATGGACGGCTGGAGCTCAAACAGGAATTTTGCTCATCAACAGATGTTTTGCATCGGCTGGTTCGGCTCTATGATCAGCATAAAGCCAGGGTTTTGCGCCATGTCAACATTTCTGATAACAGTGAAAATCATTATCTGGTCACAGACCAGTCGCTGTTGCTGCGCATTCTCGGGAACATGGTGGTGAATGCCCTGGAGGCCATTTCTTCTGACGCGACGGTCACCCTTGCTTGCCGGCTGGAAAAGAAAGACGTCGTTTTCAGTGTGCACAATCCGGGAGAAATTCCGGGCGCCGTCAAACCGGAGATTTTTCGACGGACCTACTCGACGAAAGGGCCGGGCCGGGGGCTCGGGACCTACAGTATGCGACTGCTGAGTCATTTTTTACAGAGCGAGGTTCTGTTTACCAGTGATGCGGAGGGCGGGACGACTTTTTATCTGCGGCTTCCGCAAAATCTTGAACATGGCGATGAGATGGAATGATTATTTATGGAGTGGGGGGCTTGTGGTGATGAAAAAAATCTTTTGCTTTGTTTCTCTTCTGGTTGTCTTTGCCATTGTTTTTCTGGGTTGGGTGAACCATAAAGGCCACCCGGTTCGGATTGGTTTCGTCGCGGATCTTTCGACCGATCTGGGTAGCTCCGGGCGTAATGGCAGCCAGCTTGCCGTTGAGGAAATTAACGAAAATGGTGGTATTGACGGACATCCGGTTGAACTGGTCGTCGAAAACAATAGTGGTAACCATCAGAGCGCCTGGGAGGCAGTACAAAAACTGATTGATCAGGATGTTGTTGCGATCATCGGTCACATGACTAGCGAAATGTCTTATTCGACGCATGATTTGATTGAAAAGGCGGGGATTTTTATGCTCAGCCCGACCAACTCAACAGATATGCTGACCGATATGGATGATCATTTCCTGAGAATTTACCCGGCGGCATCTATGGTCACGGGGAAATTGTCCCGGTATGTTTTCCAGCGGGACATAAAAAACTTTGCAATTCTTTATGATCAAACCAATTACGCTTACAGTAAAAGCTGGTCTGGCGCTTTTCAAAAAGACCTTCAAGCCCTTGGCGGCAAGGTGGAGGAACTGATCCCTTTTGATGGTAGTAATTTGCAAACAGGTTTTTTAACTTTGGCAAAACAGATACAAGATGCCGGCGTCGATGGCGTTCTGGTCCTGGCGCGGCCAATGCATACGGCTCTCATTTGCCAGCAGTTTAACAAAATAAACAGCAAGGCCCGCCTGTTTGCGACCGAATGGTCGTATTCACCGACCCTGCTTTCATTTGGTGGCGATGCT
>JBFFPW010000072.1:0-7103 GCA_041573815.1 Desulfuromonadales bacterium | reverse complement strand
CTCGACGTGGGCTGTCGCGATGGTAATACCACGCTCACGCTCTTCAGGAGCATTGTCAATCTGATCAAATGCTTTGACTTCACCAGAACCTGAAACTTCTGCCAGTACCTTGGTGATCGCAGCCGTCAATGTCGTTTTGCCGTGGTCAACGTGACCAATCGTGCCAATGTTGACATGCGGCTTTGTTCTCTCAAATTTTTCTTTAGCCATTTTAACGCTCCTTACTCTTTATTAACCTTTAGATTTTTCAATAATTTCTTCTGAAATCGAAGACGGAACCTGCGCATAGTGATCAAACACCATGGTGTAGGTTGCGCGACCCTGGGTCGCACTCCGCAAATCAGTTGCATATCCAAACATGTTTGCCAGCGGCACGTGGGCATTGATGACCTGGGCGCCACCGCGCATGTCCATTCCCATGACTTTGCCACGACGACTGGAAAGGTCACCCATAACATCGCCCATGTACTCTTCAGGAACGACAACCTCAACGGCCATAGTCGGCTCAAGAATAACCGGTTTGGCTTTCTTGGCACCTTCCTTGAAACCCATCGAACCGGCGATCTTAAATGCCATTTCAGAGGAGTCAACTTCATGGTAGGAACCGTCGTAACAGGTAACCTTAACGTCAACCATCGGGTAACCGGCGAGAACACCGTTTTCGGCAGCTTCCTGGGCACCCTTACCAACGGCCGGGATATATTCCTTCGGAATAACGCCACCTTTGATTTTGTCGACAAATTCAAAGCCGGCACCAGCCTCTTGTGGTTCAATGAGCAGGTGACAATCTCCATACTGACCGCGACCACCCGACTGACGAGCAAACTTGCCCTGCACTTCAACCGAAGTCGTAATCGTTTCGCGATAAGCAACCTGCGGTGCACCGACGTTGGCCTCAACCTTGTACTCACGCTTCATCCGGTCGATGATAACCTCGAGATGCAGCTCGCCCATTCCCGAGAGAATAGTCTGGCCGGTCTCTTCATCGGTACGAACACGCAAGGACGGGTCTTCCTGGAGAAGCTTGCCAAGTGCGTTGCCAAGTTTTTCCTGGTCGCTTTTGGTCTTCGGCTCAATGGCAATATGAATGACCGGTTCCGGAAACTCCATCGCCTCGAGCAAGCTTTGATCTTTCAAATCACAAAGAGTGTCGCCAGTCGTGGTGCTTTTCAGACCAACGGCAGCAACGATGTCACCGGCATAAACCTGGGTAACTTCCTCACGCTTGTTGGCATGCATCTTCAGAAGACGGCCAAAACGCTCTTTTTTACCCTTGGTGGAATTGATAATTGTTGCGCCGGACTCGGCAATACCGGAATAGACACGAATAAAAGTCAACTGGCCGACGAACGGATCAGTCATAACCTTGAAAGCAAGGGCAGCAAACGGAGCATCATCAGCAGCCGGACGGGTCAACTCTTCCTTGGTGTCGGGATCGATACCGGTAATCGGCTTAACATCAACCGGAGATGGCATGTAGTCGACCACGGCATCAAGAAGGGTCTGAACACCTTTATTCTTAAAGGCGGAACCACAGAGAACCGGGTTGATGTCGAGACGTAAAGTCGCGCCACGAATACCGGCCTTGACCTCATCTATCGACAGCTCTTCACCGCCGAGGTACTTCTCCATCAACCCTTCGTCGTTGGAGCTGATTTCTTCCAGCATCACTTCGCGGGCAGCTTCAGCTTCCTCGAGCAGGTCAGCAGGAATCTCAGCAACTTCAAATTTGGCACCGAGAGCTTCATCATTCCAGATGACAGCCCGCATTTCGACGAGGTCGATGATGCCGCGGAAGCCTTCTTCTTTGCCGATTGGGAGTTGGATTGGTACCGGGTTGGCACCGAGACGGTCCTTGATCATTTCGACACCACGATTAAAATCGGCGCCGATGCGGTCCATCTTGTTTATGAATGCGATTCGCGGAACCCCGTACTTGTCAGCCTGCCGCCAAACTGTTTCCGACTGCGGCTCAACACCGCCGACCGAACAGAATACAGCAACAGATCCATCAAGAACTTTCAGGGAACGCTCAACTTCAATGGTGAAGTCGACGTGTCCTGGGGTATCAATGATATTGATGCGGTGTTCATTCCAGGTACAGGTCGTTGCAGCCGAGGTAATAGTAATACCACGCTCTTGCTCCTGCTCCATCCAGTCCATGGTAGCAGCGCCATCATGGACTTCACCGATCTTATGAGAGACACCGGTATAGTAAAGGATCCGCTCAGTCGTCGTCGTCTTGCCGGCGTCGATGTGAGCCATAATACCGATGTTACGATTTTTTTCGAGTGCTACTTTGCGCGCCACTGTCTTAAAACCTTCCAGATTCCGTTAAACCGTTATTACCAGCGGTAGTGAGCGAAGGCCTTGTTGGCTTCGGCCATACGATGGGTATCTTCTCTCTTCTTAACCGAAGTCCCGCGGTTATTGACTGCGTCAAGCAGTTCGCCAGCCAATCTTTCCTGCATGGTCTTTTCTGCACGGCCCCGAGCGTAAGTAATAACCCAGCGCATAGCCAGTGCATTACGACGATCCGAGCGAACCTCGACAGGAACCTGATAGGTCGAGCCACCAACACGGCGGGATTTAACCTCGACAGTAGGTCTGATATTATCGAGAGCTTTCTTGAAGAGTTCGACGGGCTGTTCGCCACCACGCTCTTCAAGCAGATCAAATGCGCCATAAACAATCTTCTCGGCGGTACTGCGTTTGCCATCAAGCATCAAATTATTGATAAACTTGGCAACCATGCGATCGTTGAACTTCGGATCCGGCAGTATCTCGCGCTTTGGTACTTCTCTTCTTCTAGGCATAACGTCCTCTCAGACTCAATAATTCTTTACTTGGGCCGCTTGGCACCGTACTTGGAACGACCTTGACGACGATCCTGAACGCCGGCGAGATCGAGGCAACCACGAACAATGTGATAACGCACACCCGGTAAATCCTTGACACGGCCGCCGCGAATCAGAACAACAGAGTGTTCCTGCAGGTTGTGGCCAACACCAGGAATGTACGAAGTAACGACCATTCCATTCGTCAAGCGTACACGGGCAACCTTACGCAAAGCCGAGTTCGGCTTCTTTGGGGTTGTCGTGTAAACACGAGTACACACACCACGCTTCTGAGGGTTACTCTGAAGCGCTGGCGCCGTCGACTTTTTGATTTTGCTTTTGCGACCCTTACGGATCAACTGATTGATAGTCGGCATCTGAATTTATTCTCCCGAAAATCGCTATTCATAAAGTAAAAGAACAAAAGTTTTCCTGCGAGTTCTTCCTCGCGGAAAACTCGCCGAATCTATCAACCTGCCTCGTCATTGTCAAGGACTTTTTTGAGGCAGGAATGTTTTTTTTATTTACTGCTAAAAAACTTAACTGACAACTTCTTCGTCGGTACCAGAATCATCAATTGAAGTGGCAACACTTTCAAGTTCTTCAGCCACCTCGGCATCGACACCTTCACCAACAATCTCCGGCAATTCCTCCGGATCATCGATCAGCAACTGGGCGCCACGATATTTCATGATGCCGGTACCAGCAGGAATCAGGCGACCCATAATAACATTCTCTTTAAGGCCCCTGAGTCCGTCTGTCTTGCCCTCAATTGCCGCCTGGGTCAGGACCTTGGTGGTCTCCTGGAAAGAGGCCGCTGAGATGAAGGAATCGGTTGAGAGTGATGCCTTGGTAATACCAAGCATCAGCGGCTCACCGACGGCCGGGGAACCACCCGCAGCCAAGGCCTTCTGGTTCTCTTCCTCAAACATAACCCGCTCGACCTGATCGTCAATAAGGAATTTCGTATCACCGACATCCCTGATTTTAACCCGGCGCAGCATCTGGCGTACAATTGTCTCAATATGCTTATCGTTTATCTTGACGCCCTGCAGCCGGTAAACTTCCTGAACCTCGTCAACGAGATACTTGGAGAGTTCTTTTTCCCCGAGAACACGGAGGATGTCATGCGGGTTGCTCGAGCCATCCATCAGCGGCTCACCAGCCTTCACGTAATCGCCTTCATGGACGCTGATATGCTTACCTTTAGAGATCAGGTATTCTTTTGCCTCACCGATCTCAGGAGTAACAATGACCTTGCGCTTACCCTTGGAATCCTTACCGAAGGAAACCGAACCATCAATTTCCGAAATCACGGCAAACTCTTTAGGCTTTCGAGCCTCGAACAGTTCAGCGACTCGTGGCAGACCACCGGTAATATCCTTGGTCTTGGTCGTTTCACGCGGTATTTTAGCAATAATATCACCGGCGCTGACTTCGGTATCTTCCGAGATAACAATATTGGCGCCAACCGGCATCATGTAACGGGCCGGGTTGCCGTTCGGCAGCTTGGCCGTCTTGCCACCTTCGTCCTTCAGCGAAATTCGCGGACGCTTATCGGCAGACTTCGACTCAATGATGACCTTACGGGAGAGGCCGGTGACATCGTCAACCTGCTCCTCCATGGTCACACCTTCAACTAGGTCACCGAAACGGATCATACCGGAGACTTCCGTCAGGATCGGCATGGTGAACGGGTCCCATTCGGCCAGCAGATCGCCCTGCTTGACCTTGCCACCATCTGCGGTCGGCAACATGGCACCGTAAACAACGCCGTAACGTTCACGCTCGCGACCGGTTTCATCGACAACGGCAATTTCAGCGTTCCGGTTCATAACAATGAACTTGCCAGTACTGTTTACGACCGTCTTGAGATCAATATATTTAAGAACACCATCAAAACGGGATTCAAGAGATGTCTGCTCAGCCTTACGGGAAGCGGTACCACCAATATGGAAAGTACGCATCGTCAGCTGGGTGCCAGGCTCACCGATCGACTGGGCAGCAATAACACCGACCGCCTCGCCGAGGTTGACCATGTGCCCACGGGCCAGGTCGCGGCCATAGCACGTGGTACAGATACCGTGCTTGCTCTGACAGGTCAGGACCGAACGGATTTTCAGCTTTTCAATACCGGCATTCTCAATCTTCTTGACCAGGTTCTCATCGATTTCCAGGTTCATTTCAACCAGAACCTCGTCCGTGACCGGGTCATGAACATCTTCAAGCGCCGTACGGCCGAGGATACGGTCGCCGAGCGGCTCGATAACCTCACCACCCTCTGTCAGCGATGAAACCTCGATGCCATCAATAGTTCCGCAATCAAGTTCCGTGATGATCGCGTCTTGAGCGACATCGACCAGGCGACGGGTCAGGTAACCGGAGTTTGCTGTCTTCAGTGCGGTATCGGCCAAACCTTTACGGGCACCATGAGTCGAGATGAAGTACTGAAGAACTGTCAGTCCTTCGCGGAAGTTCGCAGTGATCGGTGTCTCGATAATTTCACCGGACGGTTTGGCCATCAAACCACGCATACCGGCCAGCTGACGGATCTGCTGCGCCGAGCCACGGGCACCGGAATCAGCCATCATGTGAATCGCATTAAACGAAGGGACCTTGACCTTTTTCTTTGTAACCGGATCCTTCAGTTCATCAACCGAGAGGTTCTCAAGCAGGATCTGGGCAATATCTTCAGTACACTTCGCCCAGATATCGATGACCTTGTTGTAGCGCTCACCGTCAGTAATCAGACCTTCGGTATACTGCTGATGAATCTCAGTTACCTCGGAAACAGCCTGATCGATCAGTTCCTGCTTACCTGCTGGAATCTGCATATCATCAAGACAGATAGAAATTCCGGCTTCGGTCGAGTAACGATAACCGAACATCTTCAGTTTATCAGCCAGGATGACGGTTTCCTTGTTGCCGGAGAGCCGGAAGGCCGCGTCGATCAAATCGGCCACTTGCTTCTTGGCCATCACCCGGTTGATATGTTCAAACGGGATGGTCGACGGCAGGATTTCTTTCAGCAACACGCGGCCGACGGTCGATTCAACCAGCTCAGGCTCGCGCCCTTCACCAGCAACCAGCCGGACCTTGATTTTTGCCTGCAGATCAGCTTCACCAGCGTCAAAGGCCATGCGCACCTCGTCCTCACTGGAAAAAACCTTGTCGGTGCCCGGAACAAAAGCTCTCTCACGGGTCATGTAGTAAAGACCAAGAACCATATCCTGCGACGGTACGATAATCGGCTTACCGTTCGCCGGAGAGAGGATGTTGTTGGTCGACATCATCAGAACACGCGCTTCGATCTGACTCTCAATCGAAAGCGGCAGATGGACTGCCATCTGGTCGCCGTCGAAGTCGGCGTTAAATGCAGTACAAACCAGCGGGTGCAGCTGAATCGCCTTACCTTCAATCAGAACCGGCTCAAAGGCCTGGATACCGAGACGGTGCAGGGTCGGAGCACGGTTGAGCATGACCGGGTGTTCCTTAATAACTTCTTCAAGAACATCCCAGACCTCCGGTTTCTCTTTTTCCACCATCTTCTTGGCACTCTTGATAGTGGTACAGAAACCCTTCTCTTCAAGCTTGTTATAAATAAACGGCTTAAACAGCTCGAGGGCCATTTTTTTCGGCAAACCGCACTGGTGCAGTTTCAATTCCGGGCCGACAACAATAACCGAACGACCGGAATAATCGACACGCTTACCGAGCAGGTTCTGACGGAATCGACCGCCCTTGCCCTTGAGCATATCGGAAAGAGACTTCAGAGGACGCTTGTTCGGACCGGTAATAGCCCGTCCACGTCGACCATTGTCAAACAGAGCATCAACCGACTCCTGCAGCATCCGCTTTTCGTTGCGAATAATAACTTCCGGAGCACGCAGCTCCATCAGCCGCTTGAGACGGTTGTTTCTGTTAATGACACGACGATAGAGATCGTTGAGGTCAGACGTCGCGAAACGACCGCCATCAAGTGGAACCAATGGCCGCAATTCCGGCGGCAAAACCGGGATCACTTCCAGGATCATCCACTCGGGACGGTTCTTGGAGTGCCGGAACGCCTCCACGACCTTCAGTCGCTTCAGGATGTCCTTCTTGCGCTGAACGGACGTCTCCACCTTGGCGTGCGCCCGAAGCTCGGCCGAGAGCTCTTCCACGTCGATCGACTGGAGGAGCTTCTTCACCGCGCCGGCCCCCATCTCCGCGACGAACGCGTCCCCGTACTCCTCCTGGAGCTCGAGGAACTCGTCTTCGGTGATG
>JBFFPW010000071.1:0-7139 GCA_041573815.1 Desulfuromonadales bacterium | reverse complement strand
GTCTTGTCACCGATACCGGAAACCAGGTCCTGATATCGATCATGGGCGATCGCGGTTTCGATGCCCCTGAGTTCGTCACGCAGGGTTCTGAAACGTTCTGCTTTCTTGGCTTGTCGCTTTAAGCTGTTGGTCTGACGACGAACCTCACTGATAATATCGTTGAGTCGCTCAAGGTTGTGCCGGGTCGCATCAATTTTACGTAACGCCGATTTCTTGCGGGACTTGAACTTGGTCACACCGGCCGCCTCTTCAATGAGGTACCGCCGCTCTTCCGGCTTGGCGTTGAGAACCATGCCGATTTTGCCCTGCTCAATAATAGAATAGGCTTTGGTGCCGACCCCGGTGTCCATGAACAGTTCGGTGATATCAAGCAGTCGACAGGGGGTCTTGTTGATCAGGTATTCACTGTCACCATTACGGTACAGGCGACGAGTGACAACAATCTCGGAATATTCGCGATAGGCAGCCGGAGCGAGGCCTTCTTCATTGGAGAAGGCAATCGACACTTCGGCCATACCGAGCGGCTTGCGCGTTTCACTGCCGCCGAAAATGACATCTTCCATCGACCGGCCCCGAAGTTGCTTGGCGCTCTGCTCCCCCATCGACCAGCGAATAGCATCAACGATATTGCTTTTGCCACAGCCATTCGGCCCGACAACACCAATAATCCCTTCGGCAAATTCGAAAGTCGTCTTGTCAACGAATGATTTAAATCCAACTATGTCGAGACGTTTGATCTTCATGAATAATCAGAGAAATTCCAACCCCGGGCAATGAAAATATTAGCGGCACATGTTAGCAAGCAGGTCATTCCATGTAAAGCATATAAGTCACCCGAAAACCGACTTCTTGCCACATTGATCAAGGCAGGATATTCTCAGGTTGAAATGCGAAGCTTGACTGTAAAAAAATCGGAAGAGAATAGTTCACTGTTCGACTATCTGCAACGCCGGATGGCGTTGGCACCTGCAGCATATTTGCGCCAATTGCTCAAGAGTGGCAAAATCCGCTGCAACGGAGTCCAGGTCGGGGCGACACATCGACTGCAGGACCAGGACATCATTACCCTGCCCGAAAGCAAGAAAACGCTCGAGTTCCTGTCCGGCAGCGAAAAACTCCCATTAGTCCTGTACGAATCAGACCATGTCCTGGTCGTACACAAACCAGCCGGCCTGGCAACGCACTCCAGTCAAGAGCACGAAACAGACAACCTGACCTTACGCGTCGCCACCCTGATGAACTTACAAGCGAAAAAATTCACAACTGCGCCGGTCCATCGACTCGATCTGCCGACCTCCGGACCGATCATTTTCGGTAAAGGGAGAAAGGCCATTTCCGAACTCGGCAAAATGATGCAGAGTCAACAGGTGCAAAAAAACTATATCGCCCTGACATCGACCGGGCTACCGGAGAGCGGGATCCTTTCCGGCCAGATCCCGAGCAAGGGAAAAACCAAACATGCCGAAACCCGTTTCCGGGTTATTGAACAACAAAAGGGACTGGCCCTCCTTGAATTGGAACTCGATACCGGCCGGCAGCACCAGATCCGCATGCAACTATCAGAAGCCGGGCATCCGGTTGCCGGAGACACCCGCTATCGTGGCATGCAGACTTTAGAAGGTCTCAACCAACTGTTTTTGCACTGCTGCCAACTGACCTTCATCGACCCCTTTTCCGGCCAGGCTGTCAATATTCTCGATCCGCTGCCCGCTGCCCTTGCACACGTGTTGCTTGCTCACGGTTTTTCTTTTACAACCGGATAATTGCCGATCAAAAACAATCGACAACCGCTCAAGATAACTGGACAATTCTGCCCTTAAATCATAGAATGGGATCATGTGTCTGATATTATTTCTTTGGCTTGTCAGACTCGGCCTCACCACAACCAACTTCGACACGAAAGTCCCGGACCGGATAGATGAAATTCTCCCTGCGCCGACTCATCATCACAATTGTTTTCGTTCTGCTCATCGGCGCAGCGACGGTCATCTCTGTTTTCCTTGCCACCTTTGACCTGAATAATTTCCGGGCGCAGATCTCTGACACCTTAAGCTCAAGACTTTCCCAACCGGTCAACCTGGGACAAGCCCATTTTTCAATCAAACATGGCCCCTCTTTCGCCTTCAAAAACGTTCTGGTCGGCGCAAAAGATGCGACGTTGCATCTTACTGCCAACCATGTATTTTTCCGGCTTGAGGTCTTGCCGCTTCTAAGTGGTCAGTTTAAATTCTCTGAAATCCTTTTTGAATCGCCGGATGTCACCCTGAAAATCGGACGGCAACAATCTCCCGACAAACCGGGTCGCCGGATTTTCTTTGACCAGAGCCTCGTTACCGGCGACCTCGTCAAATCACTCCGCATCAAAGATGGAAATTTCCGCCTCGAAGACTACCGCCGGTCGGACAAACCATTCATCGTCGCTCTGGAAAAAATGCGCATGGTTGTCGACGACCTCAGTCTGCAGCAGTCAGGGTGGATCGAATTACAGGGAGATATCAACGCCAACAACATCCGCTCACCATTGCGCCTTAGTGGCTACATTAAAGCCGGCGATTCAACCCCGTTCTGGAATAACGCCCATTATGAACTGGATATGCGCATCACTGATTTTGCTTCTGATATTTTGTCGCAACGCTACCAACCGACGTTATCACCGTTAAATATTCATGGTCGAACCAACATTGATGTTCAGCTTTCCGGAACCCCGGCCAACGGGCTTCGTTTTAATGCCGTCCTCGCAGGCAAAGACCTCGGCCTGGCACTACCAGGCCGGATCGAGCCCATCCTGGCAGGTAAGATAGCGGCAAGCGGTATCTGGCAGAACGTTGATCTTTTTCATAAATTCACCGAGTCGACTCTGCAGTTTGGAGACATAAAGCTTTACGGCGATGTGAACTTCAACCTGGATAAAAGCGATCCGGAAATCCGCATACAACTCAAAGCGCCGAGTATCGCCCTGACCGAGCTCAACCGTTTTTTCTATCGGGAGAACGCAGAAAACCCGACAGAAGAGAACCCGGTGTTCACAGCCGGAACCTTCAATTTGAGCGCTTTTAATTTTTCTGGCCCAGCGTCAAAACTTTCCGGACCAGAAATCTTGTTTGGGATCAAAAAACTCAACTTTGAAATTCGGAAAGGCGATCTCACCCTCGGCAAGAACCTGAAACTTCTTGATTGTTACTCAAGTATCGAGTGGAGCGGCGGTCTCCTGCAGGTTAAAAAACTAAAAATTCACACAAAAAAAATGCAGTTCAACAACGTGGGTGAGTTTCAACTGAGAAAAATGAATGAAACCGGCAATCTTCAGTTCGTCGGCCAAAGCAAACTCAACATTAAGAACCTGACCTCTGTCAAACCATTATTGCCGGAAAACGGCCTGAATGTCTCTTTGCATCTTGAGGCAGAACACGCCGATGGCATCTGGACACTTCGCAACAATCTGTTGGCGCTGCCGTCAATCAAGATGATCATTCAGGGTCAGTGGGACAGAAAAACAGCCAACAGCCTCAGTCTCGATATGAATATTCCGGAATTTTCCCTGCTCGAACTGCCCCTGATCTCTCCGGCCATTAAAGCCATCCAACCGGAAGGGACCCTGTCGGCCAACATCCATTTTGAATCCAACAAACTCTCACCACCGACACTCAATGGTTCCCTTGAGCTGAAACACATCCACCTGAAAATTCTCGGACCTTTGGCCGCACTCGACAAACTCAATGGGAACATTGAGCTCGACTGGCCTCACCTCGGAGGAGAGAACCTGTCTGCCAACCTTGGCGAATCGCCTATTGCTCTCGGTCTCGATATTCCAGACCTGAGAAAACCGATGGTGAATCTGGCCATCAAAGGCGACTCAATCCGGGCCGATGAGCTGATCTTTCGTTCGGAACGGCAGTTTTTGCGGGACGTCGATGCCAAGGTCAGCATTACCGATAAAGCGCTGCTGCTTGGACCGATTCACACCCGCATGGATGGCGGAACAGATGTCACGATAAACGGTAAAATTGACAATTTTCCTGCAGCTGACACCCACCTGACGATTGAGGGTAAATACGGAAACATTGACGAGGTCATCGGCCTATGGATTTCAGACCAATCCAGACAAAAGAAAGGCAAACGCCGTGAGCAGGGCCTGCTTGAGATCGACATCAAAACTGAAGCTGGCGAGATTGCCAATCTTCCCTTTGAGAGCAGTGAGGCGCATATCAGTTATCGCGACCGAGCGCTTGTCATCCACCCGATAAACTTGAAATACGGCGAGGGGTCAGGTATCGGCCAAGTCCTGGTCAAGTTCCGCGACGACCAGCCTCCTCTTTTGGCCATGTCTGGCCATCTTGAAAACTTCGATGCCTTGGCGGTCTACCAACAGCTGCTGCAACGAAAGGGGATTGTTACTGGAAAACTGCGGGGTGATTTCTATCTCGAAGGGACCGCAGGTAGCCTGAAAGAGACCTTCCTGCCATCATCTTTTGGTGCCTTTAATTTCAAAGTCCGTAAAGGAACGCTGAAAAAACTAAACAACCTGAGCCGAGCGCTGACCATATTTAACATCTATCCGCTTTTCACCTCATCCGGCAAAGAACGGGGGGTTCCGTTTGATAAACTCGAAGGAACGGCGCGCCTGGACAACGGCCTGCTTCAGTCGGGCAACGTGTTCATGACAGGCGACGTCATGAACATGTCCATGAGTGGCACGCAAAATTTGGTCACGACAGAAGTTGATATGGAAATGGGCATCATGCCCCTCAGGACGATCGACCGGTTAATCACAAAAATTCCGTTAGCAGGCTGGATACTGACCGGCGAGGACAAAGCGCTGGTAACAGCTCATTTCAAGTTGACCGGCCCGGGCGACAATCCGGAGATTACAGCGATTCCGGTTGAATCGGCGTCCAAACAGGTTCTTGGTATTTTCAAGAGAATCTTCACCTTGCCGGTCAAAATAATCTCCGACGTTGGCGAGGCAATTGAAGCTCCCGGCCACGCGATTGAAGCTCCTGAAAAAGATGAGTCGCAACCCTGATTCCAGCTAGACTCGGGAAAGCCGACCGCAATAGCATCAGGTGACATCCCCATTTCAACAAGCGGGGCGCAAATCGTCTTCAGAACAAAAAAGAGGCGGTTGCCAGCAACCACCCCCTGTTTCAACGCTTAACTGTCCTTATCCTACTTGGTGCCGACGTAAACCGTGACAATGCCGAAGGTCAAGTCATAGTACTCAGTCTCGGAGAAACCGGCGTCACGCATCATCGAGCTGAATGTGTCACGCGAGGGAAATTCGAGGACTGAATCAGGAAGATACTGATAAGCACTCCGCTTGGAAAAGAGCCCGCCGATAAAGGGCAACAGTTGCCGGAAATAAAACTGGTAAAGGGCGCCGAAAAAACGGCTGCGCGGGGTAGAAAATTCAAGTATGACGGCCTTGCCCCCCGGCTTGAGAACCCGGCACATCTCACGCAACCCGGCCTCGCGATCAACAACATTACGGATGCCGAAAGCGATGGTAATACCATCGAACAGGTTGTCGGGATGAGGGATCGATTCACACGGAGCATTGACCAGAGTGATACGGTCGGCAAAAGGAGAGTTCCTGATTTTTTCTTTACCCAGAACCAGCATCCCCTGGGTAAAATCCTCACCAACAATGGCAACGGAGTCCGGGGTGGTTGCAGCGACCCGTAAGGCGACATCCCCAGTACCGGTGGCAATATCAAGGACTTTCCCGCCTTCAGGAATCGACAACTGGCCGACAGCAAAAGATCGCCAGTAGCGATCGATACCGAGAGAAAGTAATCGGTTGAGAAAATCGTAACGCGGCGCGATGGTCTGAAACATATCGCGGATGCCACGTCCTTTATCTGTAATTTCTGCCATGAGATCTTTCCGGAAAGAATTTGCGGTTTACTTATCATAATTGACGATCAAGAACCATCAAAAACTCCACAAGCATTGCCAATGATGGTTATAATGCCACACAGAAACAACCAGAGGAGCCAGAAATGCCCCAACCGCTGATCGTCACCGCGGCAATCATCCGCAAAAAAGGCAAAGTCCTGATCACCAAACGACCGCCCGGGAGTCGAGATGCCGGAAAATGGGAATTCCCTGGCGGTAAACTTGAAGCCAATGAAGCCCCTGAAGAGTGCCTGCGCAGAGAGTTGATGGAAGAACTGAACCTGCAGGTCTCCATCGACCGGATATTTCATGTCCTGCACCACCAATACAACTGGGGTGCCGTTTTGTTGCTCTTTTATGAGTGCACCCCACTTTCAGAACAGATAGAAAATATCGAAGTTGAAGAGCACAAATTCATTGCCCCGGAAGATCTTGTAGAATTTGAGATCCTGGAAGCAGACCGACCGCTTATCCCCATCCTCATCGGTTCATAAACAACCCACCGACTCGACAATCTGTGCAGACCTTGCAATATTTAAAACAATTATTTACTAAAACAAAAAATGACAAGCAACTCCGTGATAAATCCAATGGATAATCTCTATAAAAAGTAGGCATTTAAAATGATATTTTATTATACATCTCTCTTTTGGCCTTGTTTTATGGGCTTTTTATTAAATTTTGGCGAAATACACAAAAATCAATGACTTTATAGTTGACTTAAATAAAACACTGTATTACTTTTTCGATATTCACTTTTATTTCAATGTAATTTAATTTCGCAAAAAGCATTCATGATCCAAGGAGCGGACATTGCCTTCCCGTGACAAAGACTCCTATTCTATTCAATCCGTTGAAAATGCCCTTGATGTCCTTGAAGCCTTGTGTGAGGAAGAGGATGAGGTCCGCATATCCCGCCTGAGCGAAAAACTCAAGATGAACAAGACAAGCGTTTTCCGCCTTCTGGCAACCTTTGAAAGCCGGGGCTATGTCGAACGCAAAAAAGAATCCGGCAAATACTCTCTCGGTCTGTCAGCGTACGAAATAGGTCAAAAACTTCTTTCCCGAATGAGCTTGCTCAAACACGCCCACCCGGTCATTGAAAGATTTGTCAGAGACTGTGATGAGGCCGTCTATGTTGCCATTCAGCGCGACAAAGAAGTACTCTTTCTGGATGTCGTAGATACGTCACAGCAAGTGAAAATTGTTTCGCTGGTCGGAAAGCGCTTCCCCTTGGCCACGAC
>JBFFPW010000070.1:0-7140 GCA_041573815.1 Desulfuromonadales bacterium | reverse complement strand
TACGTCACCCGCGTCAAGGAATAACATCTTTCAAATACCTGCATAAAAACGCCCGTTCACGGGCGTTTTTTATTTCCACTTTTCCTTCAAAAATCATATAGAATTATACAGTTAAAAACAGCTGGATATCAAACCTGACCCCATACGGCCGCTGAATGCGAAACAACAGACTCAGAGCATCTGGACTCACCATCACCTGGTTGGCGCTGCTAACCATGATATTCGTTTGCATGGCCTGCACGCCGCCATTGCCGGACCCGCACAAACCAATCACCTCGACGGAAGTTTTTTCAGCCACTGGCGACCTGCCGTTTGAAGAACGCTGGTGGACGCTTTTTGAAGATGAAACCCTGAACGGGTTGATCAACAAGGCACATCAGAAAAACCTGACCCTGCAGATCGCCTGGAACCGTCTTGACCGGTCTATGGCCCTGAGCCGCCAGAGCAGATCGGGATTTTTCCCGACGCTCAGCGCCGACGCATCCGCCACTTCTTCACGAACGAAAACAGCCGGCGTTACCAATAGCAGCGAGTTGTACGGCCTGGGTCTGGCCGCCACCTACGAACTTGATTTATGGGGACGTATCCGGGCCCAGAACCAGTCGGCCAGCTTCGAGTTGCAGGCAACTGCCGAAGATCTCAAAACCGCTTATCTGACAATTACCGCTGAAGTTGCTGCAACCTGGTATCAGCTGGTCGAGCAGTATGGCCAACGTCAAGTGATTCTTGATCAGACCAGGGTCAACAGCCAGACACTCGAATTAATCACCCTGCAATTCCGAACCGGTAAAATCGGCATTGCCGATGTCCTGCAGCAGCGACAGCTGGTCGAAAGAAATCGTGGCGAGCTGGCGCAGACTAAATCGGCCATCAGCCTGCTTGAAAACCAGCTGGCGATCCTGCTGGCCGAAGAGCCGGGCCAATTAGCAAACCTTGAGCAGGCCCCCCTTAAAGCTCTGCCGCCACGACCGGCAACCGGGCTGAAAGTCGAACTGCTTGAGCGGCGGCCCGATATCATCTCCGCCTGGTATTCCGTTCTGGCCGCAAACCAGCAGACCCGGGCAGCCATTGCCGACCGCTTCCCGAAACTGACCCTGGGCGCAACTGCCGGCTCAACAGCGGTCGACACAGCAAATATTCTCGATGACTGGACCACCAGGCTGGTCAGCAATCTGATCGCACCGATCATCGACGGCGGGCGCCGTCGCGCCGAAGTGACCCGCAACCGGGCCCTGACCGAAGAGGCTGTCAATATCTACGGGCAGAAAGTTTTACAGGCGATTGCCGAAGTGGAAGAAGCGCTGATTCGCGAACAGCGCCAAACTGAGTACCTCGAGAGCCTGGAGAAACAGTTACAACTGGCGGAAACGGCAACCGACAGTATCCGTGATCGCTACACCAAGGGAGCAGAAGATTACCAGCGGGTCCTGACTTCGATATTGTCACAGCAAAACCTTCAGCGCTCTGTCCTGACGGCCCGGCGCCAACTTTACGAATACCGGATCGCTCTTTATCGCGCCCTCGGTGGCGGTTGGCCGTTAACAAGAAGCGCTGAGCCCTTGGACCAGAAAACATAACCCGTCATCGGTAATCTCATGACCACTGCACGGCTGATGACACAACGAGGATTATATGAGTTACGACCCCAACAGACTGAACGACGACAATTCGCCGACGAAACCCGGCTGGAAATCTTTTTTCGACACCCGGACCCGTCTGCTGAAAACTGTGGTCCCGGTGGTCATTCTGATGGTTGCTATTTTGATTTCTGTCTGGATGATGGGATCCAAACCAAAAGCCATAACCCGTCCGAAAGTTCGCAACGCGACCCTGGTTGAAGTTATGCCCGCAGTTTTTGCTCCGGCAACCACGGAAGTTCAAGCCATCGGCGTGGTCAAGCCGAGCCTTATGGTTGAACTGCACCCGCAGGTCGGCGGCGAAATTACCAAAATAAGCAGTAATTTTCTGCCTGGTGGTAAAATCCGCAGCGGCGAGATGATTCTACAAATCGACCCCAGTGATTACAAAATTGCGATCCGACAAAGAGAGAGTGACGTTGCCAGAACCGCCGCCGAACTGCAACTGGAACAGGGAAACCAGATGATTGCCCGCAAAGAGCTCGAGCTCCTCAATGAGCAGGTCAGCCCGGAGGAAGAGTCATTGATGCTGCGGCAACCGCAGCTTGAAAGCAGCAAAGCCTCCCATGAGTCGGCACTGGCCCACCTCGACCAGGCAAAAACGGACCTGGCGCGGACCCGCATCACAGCACCCTTCAACGCCATTGTCGATTCACGAAATGTCAATCTCGGCAGCCGGGTCACTCCATCAACGCTACTGGCGACCCTGGTCGGAACAGACAATTACTGGGTGGAGGTCTCGGTTCCGGTCAGCCAGCTTAAATGGATCGTCTTGCCGCAGGCAAAAAAAGACCCCGGCTCATCAGTTCGGATATTTGATTCTTCGGCCTGGGGCGATGAAGTCTACCGCGACGGAGCCGTTACCGGCTTGGCGGCAGCGGTCGAGAAACAGGGACGCATGGCCAAACTGTTGGTCAATGTCCCTGACCCTTTGGCGCAGACCACGCAAAACAGGGGCAAACCGGTTATTCTGCTCGATACTTCGGTTCAGGTTTTTATCGAGGGCAAACCGCTGCAGAATGTCGTCGCCATCAAACGCCAGTACCTTCGTGACAATGATACGCTCTGGATCATGGACGAACAGAGCAAGCTCGATATCCGTCCGGTCAATATCGTTTTTCGTGACCGCGAACACGTTTACTTGTCCGGCGGTATTGAACCGAACGAAAAAATCATTACATCCAGTCTACCGGCACCAGTGCAGGGAATGATGTTGCGCCACGATCAGGACACAGCGCCTGAGCAGGCTGCACCAACAACAAACTCTCCGCCAGGATCTGCGACGCGATGACAAACAAAGAAGAAAGAAACTGGCGACGCGGCCCGATCGCATGGATGGTACAGAACCGCATCACGCCAAACCTGCTGATGGTGTTTCTTCTGGTCGGCGGGTTTTTCATGTCGGGGAAAATCAAAAAAGAGGTTTTCCCGGAGTTTGATCTCGACATGGTCACCGTCCGGGTCACTTACCCCGGCGCCAGCCCCGAAGAAGTGGAACAGGGCATCGTACTGGCTGTCGAAAAGGCGATCCGCGGCATGGAGGGGGTCAAGGAGCTGACAGCAACGGCCGGCGAAGGGAGCGGTGTTGTCAGCGCCGAACTGCTGGAAGATGCGAATCAACAAAAAGTCTACAACGAGATCAAGCAGGAAGTCGACCGGATCACCACCTTCCCTGATGATGCCGAGCAACCACAGGTTACGCTGGTCGCCCGCCGTCGCCAGGTCCTCGATATGCAATTTTACGGCAATGTCACCGAGGCCTCCCTTCGAGAAACGGTCGAGCAGGTTCGGGATCGTTTACTGCAAAATCCGGAAATCACCCAGATCGATCTTTCCGGAACCCGCGACTATGAAATCATGGTCGAAATTTCCCAGGCAAATTTGCGCAAGTACAACCTGTCCCTCGACCAGGTGGCCCGCATCATCGCCAGCGAATCGATCGAGGTTCCTGGCGGGTCCATTGAGACATCTGGCGGTGACATACTGCTCCGGATGACGGACCGCCGCGACTGGGCAAGGGAATTCGCCAGGCTGCCGGTTGTGACGACCCAGGAAGGGAGCGTCGTCACCCTGGAAATGATTTCCGAAGTCCGTGAGGGATTTGAAGACACCAACCATTTTGCCACCTTCAACGGGCAGCGGAGCATCGGCCTGGAAGTCTTCCGCATTGGCGAACAGACTCCGATCAGTGTCTCGAAAGCCGTCCGTGCGGCGATGATGGTCATCGAACCGGACCTGCCGGAGGGTATCACCTGGAGTATTAACCGCGACCGCTCCGAACTCTATGAACAGCGGCTGAACCTGCTGTTGAAGAATGCCGCTATCGGGCTCTGCCTGGTGCTGCTTCTGCTCGGCGTCTTCCTCGAATTCAAGCTTGCCTTCTGGGTCACCATGGGGATTCCAACATCGTTCCTCGGCGGCCTGATTTTATTGCCAGCCATGGGCGTGTCAATCAATATCGTCTCAATGTTCGCCTTTATCGTCGCTCTCGGTATTGTCGTCGATGATGCCATTGTCGCTGGTGAAAATATTTACGAATACCGGCAAAAAGGCATTGGCTTCATAAAGGCGGCGATACTCGGCGCCCGCAATGTCGCAATCCCGGTCACCTATGCCATTCTGACCAACATGGTCGCGTTCCTGCCGCTCTACTTTGTGCCGGGAACCATGGGCAAAATCTGGAAGGTGATCCCGATTGTCGTCATCACTGTTTTCGCCATTTCATGGATTGAGGCCCTGCTGATTCTGCCGGCGCACCTGGCCCACACCGGCAGCAAGCCGCGCACCCGCCTGACCGCAAAGCTGCATGAGAAGCAGCAGGCTTTTGCCAACAAATTTCAATATTTCATCAATGAGATTTATCGGCCCTTTCTCGAGTCCTGCATCCGCTGGCGAGGCATGACCGTCGCCATCGCTTTGACCCTCCTGATCATTATTCTCAGCTTTGCTTTCAGCGGCCGCATCGGCTTGATCCTGATGCCGCGGGTTGAGTCGGATCGGGCTTTTGTTGCCGCGGTCCTGCCGACCGGAACCCCGGCGGCCGCCGCCAGACGTGTCGAACAGAAACTGGTCAAGGCGATGAAGGTGGTCGCAGCGGAAAATGGCGGCGACCAGTTACTTCAGGGAATTTACGCCAGGGTCAATGAAAACCGCGTTGAAGTGACCGCTTACCTGACAGCCCCGAACATCAGGCCCATCAGCACCGGTGAGGTGACCCGTCTGTGGCGTCAGCAAACCGGCCAGATCGTCGGCCTCGAATCACTTCGCTATGAATCGGATCGGGGCGGTCCTGGCCGCGGGGCAGCCATCACCGTCGAACTTTCTCATCGCGACACGGATGTCCTCGACCGGGCCAGTGCCAGCCTGGCCGAACGACTGGAAGAGTTTCCCAACGTCAAGGACATCGATGACGGCTTCACCCCGGGCAAAAAGCAGCTCGACTTCCGGATCAAACCGGAAGGACAACGACTCGGACTGACATCGATCGAAGTGGCCCGTCAGGTCCGCAACGCCTTTACCGGTGCCGTCGCCTTGCGGCAGCAGCGAGGCCGCAATGAAGTCACAGTCCGGGTGCGGCTCCCGGAACATGAACGCAGCCACGAATTCAATATTGAGAATATGCAGGTTCGCACTCCTGCCGGCACATTCGTGCCGCTGGTGGAAATAGCCGATATCATTTCCGGGCGCGCCTATACGTCGATTGAGCGGCGTGACGCCCGACGTACGGTCACCGTTTCGGCCAACGTCGTCCCGATCGGGCAAACCGGGCAGGTCACTGCCACCCTGAACAGTACAATTTTGCCAGAGATGATTCGCGACTTCCCCGGGCTCAGTTATGGTTACCAGGGGCGGCAGGCGAGAATGAAGGAGAGCTCCAGCGGCCTGTTGAACGGTTTTGTCCTGGCACTGGTAGCGATCTACTTTCTGCTGGCCATTCCGTTCCGCAGCTATATCCAGCCGGTCATTGTCATGATTGCCATCCCGTTCAGTATTATTGGTGCCGTCATCGGCCATCTGCTGATGGGATACAACCTGAGTCTCATGAGCATGATGGGGATCGTCGCCCTCTCCGGGGTTGTCGTCAACGATTCGCTGGTGCTGATCGATTTTGCCAATCACCAGCGCGCCAGTGGCTTGTCGGCTTTTGACGCGATCACCTCGGCCGGCACCCGTCGTTTCCGGCCGATCATTCTCACAACGTTGACAACTTTTGGCGGTCTGGCACCGATGATCTTCGAAACATCACGGCAGGCCCGCTTCCTCATCCCGATGGCATTGTCGCTCGGCTTCGGCATTCTGTTTGCGACCGGCATCACTCTCATCCTCGTTCCCTGCCTTTATCTTTACATTCACGATGCAACCAACATTCTGCAGGGTTGGCTCGGCACAGAGAAGAGAGATGAGAGCCCCGGGGAAGGGATGCCGTCATGATGCAGGGCAACTGGCAACTGGCCCGCAAACAGGAGAAACTGATTCGGCGGGCCGAGATCAGGCAAGAGATCCGCCGGTTTTTTAACGAGTCGGAATTTCTCGAGGTTGAAACCCCGCAGCGTATTCACGCTAACGCTCCGGAACCACACATTGACGCGGTTGCCTCTGATAACATGTGGTTACAGACCTCACCCGAACTAGCGATGAAAAGACTGCTGGCGGCCGGCTACGGCAACATCTACCAACTCTGCCAGGTCTGGCGCGCTGGCGAGCGTGGCACCAGGCATCTGCCGGAATTCACCATGCTTGAATGGTATCGTCCCAACGCCGACTACCAGCAATTAATGGTAGATTGTGAGAGATTGCTGCAGGTATTGGTCCCTTCGGATCAGTTGAACTACCAGGGACAAGTAATAGATTTAACGGCACCATGGCCGCGGATGACCGTTCATGAGGCATTTGCCCGCTACGCCACCTGCTCGGTCGATGTGGCCATAGAAAATGACACGTTTGAAGAAATTCTGACCGACGAGGTTGAACCGAAGCTTGGTTTGAAGCCACTCTTTTTGACCGAGTACCCGACACCACTCGCTGCTCTGGCCCGCACCAAACAGGATAACCCGACGGTCGCCGAACGTTGTGAACTCTACATTGGCGGCATGGAACTGGCCAACGGCTTTTCTGAACTGGTTGATCCGATTGAACAACGAAAGCGTTTTGAAGCCGATGAAAGGATTCGCCAGGCGGCTGGCAAGCCACCCTACCCGATGCCGGAAGAGTTTTTAAGGGAACTTGAACAGATGCCGGAATCGGCCGGCATGGCGTTCGGTATTGATCGATTGATCATGCTGCTGACCGATGCACAGCAAATAGATGACGTCGTCGCCTTTACACCTGCAGACAACCTATGAAATCAGCTTGACGATGGTCAGCACATTTTCAGGTTTGAACGGTTTGACCAGCCACCCGGAAATCCCGGCCGCCTTCCCCTTGACTCGCAGATTTTCTGTATCTTCAACGGTCAGCATGATAATCGGCACAAAGCGGTTTTCCTTGCGACTCCTTATTTCCT
>JBFFPW010000069.1:0-7219 GCA_041573815.1 Desulfuromonadales bacterium | reverse complement strand
GCCTCGGGACGCAGACTGATCGGCACGGTGCCCATCTCGAAGTTTTCCTTGTCGCGGGTGATGGTACCGCCGAGGGCCGTGACCACCAGCTGGAAGCCGAAGCAGGAGGCGAAGACCGGTAGGGAGCGCTCAATGCAGGCCCGCAGCAGCTTCTCGCCGGAGGGGACGAAAGTATAAACATCCGGCTCCAGCACCGAGGCGTCACTGGCGCCGCCGACGAACAGGGCATCGTAGCCATTAACAATGTCCGGATCGAAAAACGGCTTATCAAAGACATTATGGATATCGACCTGCGATTTCGCCAGGCCGCTGTAGTCGCAAAAGCTCTCGTGCTCTTCACGGCGCACCTGCTGGTCGCGACGGATCTGCAATAGCAATACTTTTAAATCTTCCTTCTTTTTCACCGATCAACCTCCGCGTAACAAAATAAGAACTTATTTATATAGCACAAAGAGCAGAAGGCCGCATCTGTCCAGTTTGGACTTGGTGATTAACAGTTCAAAAGTTTGTTATTTCTTGGATTGTAGAAATTCGCAAGATTCAAATATGAAAGGACAAACAATTCGGGGACACGTTGGTTATGTGTCCCCGAATTGTTTATTTTTTCGAGTGTAGCAACGTGTTAGCACTCTTAGTGTGGCACAACCACACAAGCAACCATCAAGCTTTGCGTAGTACCTCGACCAACTCCGTATTCATCCGCGCCCGCACTTTATCCGCATCGGGTATCGTCGGCACCTGTGCAATCTGCGCCATGTAATTCTCCGGCAAGGAATTCCAACGCGCACCGGCCAGCACCAGGTCGCGGTACCAGTCGAACGGCAAGATCGCCGGGTCCTGCTGTTCCGGTTTGGCGAGAAAGGTCATTGCCTCAACCGGCTTGCCATCATAAACAACCGGAAACGCTTCAAAGCGGTAACCCGCCCCTTCGGCCGAAGTGAGGGCCGACTGGTCCGATGCATCCATCTGGTAGAGAACCCCCCAGGCATTATCGGCCGGATAGCCGGTATCGAGCAGATCGCACTTACCGGAGTGGTCCATACCGATTTTGTGAAACACCAGGCGGAATCCCGGCAGGGCAACCGGGCCGATATGTCTGGCGCTCGGCACCCTTTGCTGCAGGCGCAGCGGATGCAGATTTGAACCGTAGGCGAGGTAGAAGATCGCCGCCATTTATTATCCCTTGTTTTTACGCGTCAAGGTGAAGCAGTGGTGGATACGCTGATTGCGCTTGAAATCTTCGGGAATCGTCTGCGCCGAGATATCCTTGACCTCGAAATCGGCAAAGGCATTGACGTCGAATTTAAACCGCCGGAAGTTGGTCGAAAAGATCAAAGTACCGTCGGCGGCCAGAAGTTTCAGAGCCGCTTGCAGCAAAGGGATATAGTCACGCTGAATGTCGAAGGTCTCATCCATTCTTTTCGAATTGGAAAAAGTCGGCGGATCGACAAAGATCAGGTCGTATTCGTCGTCCTGCACTTTGAGCCACTCAAGGCAGTCGGTCTGAAGGGCGAGATGATGCTCCGCATCAAATCCATTGAGTTCCAGGTTGCGCCGCGCCCATTCAAGGTAAGTCTTCGACATGTCGACGCTGGTCGTTTCAACCGCCCCACCGAGCGCCGCGTGCACCGAGGCCGTGCCGGTATAGGCAAAAAGGTTCAGGAAGCGTTTGCCTTGCGCCATGTCGGCGATCATCTGCCGCACCGGGCGGTGATCGAGAAACAGGCCGGTATCGAGATAATCGGTCAGGTTGACCAGCAGCCGGGCATCACCCTCGGTGACTTCGAGAAAGTCCCCTTCCTTGCTCTGGCGCTTATACTGGGCTGCCCCCTTCTGGCGCTGGCGGACCTTGACGACAACCCGCTCCCGCTTAACCTGCATCACCTCCGGCAGCACTTCGATAATATCTTCAAGCCGGCGGCGCGCCGCCTCCTCGTCGATCGTCTCCGGTGGCGCATACTCCTGCAGATGGACCCAGTCGTTATAGAGATCGACGGCGACCGCGTACTCCGGCATGTCGGCATCGTAAACCCGGTAGCAGCTGATATTGTTCTTGCGGGCCCACTTGCTGATCCGCTTGAGATTCTTGCGCAGACGGTTGGCAAACATTTCGGCTCCGGCAGTACTCGGCCGGAGCGTTTCCTCGGCTTGCTGCACCGGCATATCGACCGCGGTTGTCGAAAGTGTAAACTGCAGCAGCTGGCATTCGATGGCACCGTTAAAGACTTCAACGGTTTTTTCCGGCCGCAGGCCAAGGGCGTAGCCGAGCTGCTGATCACTGGTCAGCACCGCTGCCTGCCAACCGGCAAAATCAGATTGCATCCGCTCGCCGAGCCGGGTGTAGAGCGCCCGGAGTTTTTTCCGCTCGCCCAAACGTTCACCGTAAGGCGGATTAACGATAATCAGCCCGGCCGGTTCGCCATCCGGGAAGTACTTCTCGCGCGATTCAACCGCTCTTTTTTCAAAGTGAATATGTTTTTCCAGCCCGGCCGCCGCCGCATTGGCCAGGGCGTTTCGCGCCGCCTTGCCGTCGACATCATACCCAACGATCCGCGGGATATGGCTCATCCCTTCATCCCGCAACTGTTCAGCTTCAGCCAACAGTTTCTGCCACAAGGCAGGATCGTGCTGTTGCCATCGTTCAAAACCGAACCGGTGTCGTAACAGACCCGGGGCAATATTGCCGGCGATCAACGCCGCTTCGATCGGCAGAGTTCCGGAACCACACATCGGATCGCAAAAAGCGCCGCCAGTGGCAGCAATGTCCGACCACCCGGCATATGCCAACAGGGCCGCCGCCAGATTCTCCTTGAGCGGCGCTTCGCCGGTCTGCTGCCGGTAGCCACGGCGATGCAGACTGTCACCCGACAGGTCGAGAGCCAGGCTCGCCTCTTTGCGGCGCAAATGCAGGTTGATCCGGATATCCGGTTCACGGGTATCAACCGATGGCCGTTCACCGGTCTGGTCACGGAAGCGGTCAACAATCGCATCCTTGACTTTCAGGGCCGCATAATGGGAATGGTTCAGAGGCGCCGCCACCAGGGTTGCGTCTACGGCAATGGTCTGCTCCGGGCCAAAATGCTCTTCCCAGGGGAACTCGTAGCAGGCCTGGTAGAGCGACTCTTCGTCAGTCACGGTCATCGTTTTGAGCTGCAGCAATACCCGGCTGGCCAGACGCGACCAGAGACAACAACGGTAAGCCGTTTCAAGATCGCCGCGAAAAGAGACTCCGGCCCGGACCTTGCGGAGCTTCTCAGCGCCGAGGGGCTTGAGCTCTTTTAACAGGAGGGACTCGATCCCCTTGGGGACGGTCGCAAAAAGATCATATGACATTAGGCTGGTGCTCCTGTTTTTCTACGAGCGACTATTGCCCGGATATCGTCAACGCAGCTGTAGGGAATTTTCAGGTTGCCGCGCCCGGAACCGATGGTGATATCGCCCTTGGAATCGCCATGAAAATCGGAACCACCGGTGACAATCAGCTGCCTCTGGCGGGCGACAGTCATCGCCCAGTCGATATCATCATTGCTCCCACCGGAGTTATAGGCCTCAACGCCATCCAGACCGAGAAGGACAAATTCATCAAGCATGTTTTCAATGACTTTCCGGTCGGAAGAGATAAATGGCGGATGGGCCAGAACCGCGACACCACCGGCCTGATGAATCAGATCGATCGCCTCGGCGATCGGGAAAAAGCGTTTCTCGACATTGCAGGGGACCAGATAGCGTTTGAAGGCATCATCGGAATTCTTCACATACCCCTGTTCAACCAGCTCCATGGCAATGTGCGGCCGACCGATGGCACCGGCAGCCCGCGCCTGGACGGCGGCAACCGAAAGCGGTTTGCGCCCTTCCTGCCGCAGCCTCTCGTTGACCTTTTCAACAATCATCACATTGCGGTTGCGGCGGAAATCGCGAAACTCCTGCAGAGCTGCATTGAGCGCCGCATGTTTATGGTCGAAACAGTAGCCGAGGAGGTGGATATCCTGATAACCCTCCCAAACGACCGACAGTTCGACTCCGACCAGAATTTCAACACCATGTTCTCTTCCGGCCTGTAATGCTTCATCACTGCCGTCGATCATATCGTGATCGCAGATCGACGCCGCTTTCAAGCCTTTTTCGGCGACCCGGCGGATCACCTCGGACGGTGCATATGATCCATCGGAAAAATTGCTATGCAGATGTAAATCAACCAGTTCACTCATGTCCAAAAAATACTCCTCAAAAAAAATATTATAAACCGGATAATAGTAGCACGTCCGTACTCTTCTTGACCATTGCGCTCTTTTGCGTGTAGATTGAATCGCCAGAACGGGAGCCAATTAAAGATGCAGCCACTTCTCGATATTCGTGATCTCAAAACCAGTTTTTTTACCGAAAAAGGCCTCATCAAAGCGGTTGATGGTATCTCCTTTTCCCTGCACAAGGGACAAACCCTGGCCCTGGTTGGCGAATCGGGGTGCGGTAAATCGGTGACGGCACTCTCCATATTACGTCTGGTCCCCGAACCGGGACAGATTACCGGTGGTCAAATCCTTTTTTCCGGCGAGGACATCCTCAAACTACCGGAGAACGAAATGCGCCGGATTCGCGGTCACCATGCGGCGATGATTTTTCAGGAGCCGATGACCGCATTGAACCCGGTACTGAAAATTGGCGAGCAGATTACCGAGGTGCTACAACTGCACAAGGGGCTTTCACGAGCCGAGGCGACCGATCAGGCCATCGAACTGCTCGAAAAGGTCGGCATCCCGGAGCCGCAGCAACGCCTGCGCAATTACCCGCATCAACTCTCGGGTGGCTTGCGGCAACGGGTTGTCATTGCCATGGCCCTGGCCTGCAACCCGCAACTGCTGATTGCCGATGAACCGACCACCGCCCTGGATGTCACCATTCAGGCGCAAATTATGGAATTGCTCCGGCAATTGCAGTCTGAACATGAAATGGCAACCCTGCTGATCACCCATGATCTCGGTATCGTCGCTGAATCGGCCGACCTGGTCGCCATTATGTACGCCGGTCTGATTGTCGAATATGCCAGCGTCGAAGATCTCTTCAAGCAGACATCACACCCCTACACCATCGGCCTGCTGGCAAGCGTGCCCCGCCTCGGCGAAAGCAACGAAAGGCTGACACCGATCAAGGGCCAGGTCCCATCGGCGCTCGACCGTCCCTCCGGCTGCCCGTTCCGCAGCCGTTGTCCGGAAGCCGTTGAGCAGTGCGCCAGAAGCTGCCCGGAGTTAAAGGAAATTTCTTCCGGCCACCGTGTCCGCTGCTGGAGAAGAGAATGAAGCCGCTCCTCGAAATCAAGAACCTCTGCAAAACCTTTAAGGTCGCCGGCAAAACACCCGGCAGCAAAAAGCAATCGCTGCAGGCGGTCGATAATATCTCATTTGAGCTGATGCCGGGCGAAACCTTCGGCCTGGTCGGAGAGTCGGGTTGCGGCAAGTCGACAACCGGAAAATTGATTCTGCGGCTTATTGAAGCGGACGGCGGCGAAATCCACTTCCAGGGTCACGACTTGACACAACTGACAGATGCCCGAATCAGACCACTGCGCCGTGACCTGCAGATGATCTTTCAGGATCCCTTTTCTTCCCTGAACCCACGGATGCGGGTCGGACAAATCATTGCCGAACCTCTGAAGATTCATGGTCTGGTTGAAAACGGTCAACTTCAGCAGGAGCTGGAAAGGCTGCTGAATATCGTCGGCCTTGACCCTTCGCATATCGATCGCTATCCACATGAATTTTCCGGCGGTCAACGCCAACGGATCGGCATTGCCAGGGCCCTCGCCGTTCGACCACAGTTGATCATCGCCGACGAGCCGGTCTCGGCCCTCGATGTTTCGATTCAGGCCCAGGTCATCAACCTGATGCAGGACATTCAGCAGGAATTCGGCCTGACCTACCTTTTTATTGCCCATGACCTGGCGGTGGTCGAGCACATCTGTGATCGGGTTGCGGTCATGTACCTCGGCCGCATTGTTGAGCTGGCTCCGGCCAGAGAAATCTACTCTGCCCCACGACATCCCTACACCGAAGCATTGCTCGCCTCGGTTCCGATCCCTGACCCGGAAAGTAAAAAGAAAACGGTCCCGTTGCAGGGCGAAGTCCCATCACCGATCAATCGGCCCGCAGGTTGTCATTTCCATCCACGCTGCCGCTACGCTGAAGACGTCTGCCGGACCGAGGCTCCAGAGCTCAACGAAATACATGCAGAACATTTCACGGCCTGCCATTTCAGTCATCTTGTCGGCAAACATGAGACAAACTGATCTCGTCTTATGACCAATATCTGGCGATTTTTAGCCATAACACTTCGCCATTTTCTTACCAAAAAAACAACATGTGTTCTTTTGACACAGTTTTTCCGACATTTTGTGTCGTAAATGCAGAAACCAAAAAAACAAGTGGCCCAGTGTAGAACTCATCTGGTCATACCAATTAACCGTCAACACCAGCTTTTAAGCCATTCCTCCTCATAAACCAAAAATATTCATGCAGAATTACCAAATTTGGCATAACCGTTGCTATTCTAATGAGAACATGTTCGGGGAAATTATGCATCCTTACCAACCGGAAAGCATCCCCTTTACGCCGCCACGGGACCTCTCTCCCCCGGGCGGCGTTTTTTTTGCAACAAAATGAAGGCTTTAACGAAAAAGGCGCAGAGGGAAATCTGCACCTTTGACTCTCAGCAGATTTCCTCTCCAGCTTTTTTGCCTCCCCCGACTCTGCGTTAAAACAAAGATTCACAAAAACCTTCTTTTTTGTTTATGGAATCGATTTTAAATCGGTTATTAGCCCTCACCTGTTTATAATATTTATCTAATCTGCTATATTGTCTTCGTTGCTATGATTCATGTTGCCGTCTGGTTTAACCAGTTTATCTTTGAGGGAATCCATGCCGACTCATCGTTCCAAATCCGGGATAGGTGTCACTACACTTGAGGATATTTCCGCCCTTATTCTCCAGTCACACGATCTTGATGAAACCCTGCGCAACATCGCCAACCTCGTCGCCAAAAGGTCACGCACCGATGTCTGCTCGATCTACCTGCTCGACGCTGACGACAAAACCTTAAGGTTACGGGCCACGAAAGGTCTGTCGAAACGGGCAATCGGTAAAGTCACCATGAAGATAGGTGAGGGTTTGACCGGTATGGCAGCGCAGGAGCGCCGCGCTATTGCCATTCAGGACCCTGAGAACCATC
>JBFFPW010000068.1:0-7247 GCA_041573815.1 Desulfuromonadales bacterium | reverse complement strand
TGGAGCTGGAATTTGATACACGGATACTTGGTCGTGGTGGCTACCTGGTTATGGAACGAGATGCACTGGGCCGGGGAATGTCGAGTGCTGGCAGCAAAATTCAGGGCGGTGAAAGAGGTAATGATCTCTTTTTAACCCTTGATAAGAATTTACAATATATCGCTGAAAAGGAACTTGGTCGGGCGGTCAGTGAGTCAAAAGCCAAATCGGGCACGGTTGTCGTTCTTGATCCTCGTACCGGCGCGGTGTTGGCGATGGCCGGGCAGCCTGATTACAACCCGAATGCCTTTTTCAAGTTCCGGCCAGGGGATTGGCGTAACCGGGCCCTGTGTGATTCATACGAACCGGGCTCAACCATCAAGGTCTTCCTGATGGCGGCAGCCTTGAATGAAGGTGTTATCCGTACCGGTCAGCGGATCAACTGTGAAAATGGGTCGATTGAGGTCAGCGGTAAAATTGTTCATGACCATCGTCCCTACAAGATGCTGACCCCTGAGGAAATTATCAAGTTCAGTTCGAATATCGGTTCCTACAAGATCGGTAAAGCGCTGGAGCGGGAACGTTATTATAATTATTTGCGTGATTTCGGTTTTGGCCAGAAAACTGAAATCGAATTACCAGGTGAAGTCAGCGGCCTGATTCACAAACCCACACGCTGGTTCGATGTTGATCTGGCGGCCATTTCATTTGGTCAGGGGTTGGCGGTAACACCGCTGCAACTGGCGACGGCGACCGCGGCAATTGCTAATGGCGGTTACCTGATGTCGCCGTATGTGGTCGAGAAGGTCGTTGATAACTTTGGTCAGATCAGAATGCATCGTAAGCCGCAGATAAAGCGGAAGGTTATTGGCGGTGATGTTGCTGATCAGGTCAAGGAGATGATGGTCAAGGTGACCGAAGAAGGCGGCACCGGGGTCCTTGGTGCCATCTCCGGATATCGGGTTGCCGGTAAAACCGGAACCGCACAGAAGGTTGACCCGGTGACCGGTGGCTATGCGGTTGACAAGGTCGTTTCATCTTTTGTCGGCTTTGCCCCGGCCGATGATCCGCGAGTCGTTATCCTGGTGCTGCTGGATGAGCCGAAAGGCAAGGCCTATGGTGGCTTGATTGCCGCCCCGGTTTTTTCCCGGATCGCCAGCCAGTCGTTGCGGTATATGAAAGTGATGCCGACCGAGAAAGTGACCAGGCCGGTATTAAGCACGATCGCTGGAGTCATCGATACTCCGGTTGATTATCAAGTGCGGGACGTTAATCATCAAGGGCAGGAAATGCCGCAGATGCCTGATTTTTCCGGTATGAGTTATCGTCAGGTGATGCAGGTGATGCAGAACTCCGGTTTGAATATCAAATTAACTGGAAGTGGGCGGGTTGTTGCCCAGTCACCGCAACCGGGAAAACAAATCCGCTTCGGCAATGAAATCTGGGTGAAATTATCACCGCCAAGTTAATGATATTTTATTGGATATGATGACGCAGAAAACACTAAAAACAGAAGACCTGATTGCCGAAATTGCCCCGCTGAATGTTGTGGGTGCAGTTGTTGGTCATGTGACGGATCTGGTTTATGACTCTCGCAAGGTCACTCCGGGGTCGGTTTTCTTTGCGCTGCCTGGCAGTGAGGTTGATGGTCATCAATATATTGATGCGGCCATTGCCAAAGGGGCAACTGTCGTTGTCGTGGAAGAAGAGAAGCGGATTGTTGGGGCGACTGTCGTGACAGTGAAGGATGCACGTGTGGCATTAGCTAAGGCCTCGGCCCTCTACTTCGGACGGCCGTCAGACAAGATGCGGGTTGTTGGCGTGACTGGCACCAATGGCAAAACAACCGTGACTTATTTGCTCGAAGCGATTTTGACCGCAGATCAACAGCGGCCGGCTGTTATCGGCACCGTCAATTACCGTTTCGCACAAAATGAGACCGAGGCATCGCATACGACGCCCGAATCATATGAACTGCAGAAAATCATTGCTGGCTTTGCTGCCCAGGGGGCTGACGCCCTGCTTATGGAGGTCTCGTCGCACGCCCTGGAACAGAGGCGGGTGGCCGGAATGGAATTCGAAGTTGGGGTATTCACCAACCTGACTCCGGAACACCTCGATTATCATCAAACCATGGATGCATACTTTGCCAGTAAACGGCGATTGTTCGACGAATACATCGTTCCGCAATCAGCCAAAGCTGTTGTCAATATCGATGACCCTTACGGCAGGAAGCTGGCAGAGCAGTTGCCAGGTGTGTTGAGTTATGGCCTGGCGGCCGCTGCTGATATCCGCGCAGAAAATGTTGAGTTAAACCGAAATGGTATTCGTGCCGAGATTGTGACTCCACAGGGTATGTTTGCCCTGCAATCGGAGTTGCTTGGCGGGTTCAATGTCAGTAACCTGCTTTGTGCCATCGCTACGGCAAGCGCACTTGATATCCCGCAGCAATCAATTATTGAAGGGATTTCCCGGGTGCCCGTCGTGCCGGGGCGGATTGAAAAGATCGAAAATGATCGTGACGCCCTGATTATGGTCGACTATGCGCATACCGGTGATGCTTTGGAAAACGTCTTAAAGGCGGTCACCGAACTTGATGCCCGGCGGATTATTACTGTTTTCGGCTGTGGTGGTGATCGTGATCGGAGTAAACGACCGGTGATGGGTGAAATTGCCGCCCGTTACAGTGATTTGGTGATTGTTACTTCGGATAATCCCCGAACAGAAAATCCGGAAAGTATCCTGAACGAAATTCTCCCCGGTGTGATGAGCCATTTTGATCAGCAATTGACCAGAGAGCAAGTTCTCGAAGCGGATGCCAGGGGGGCTTTTGTGACCTGCGATCGTCTGGATGCTCTGCAGATAGCGGTCAAGGCATTACAGCCGGAGGATATTCTCCTGGTTGCCGGTAAGGGCCATGAGGATTACCAGATATTAGGCAAAGAGAAGATCCACTTTGACGACCGTGAAGAGATCCGGCGGGCGCTGCAGTCGCCAGGGAGGCACTGATGAAATTTGACATCAGGGAAGTAGCCAGGATAACCGGTGGAACCTTGAACCCGGCAGATGCCAAGGGTGAGGTGAAAGGTGTTTCGACTGATAGCCGAACGATAAAAGAGGGCAACCTGTTTGTCCCTTTACGGGGCCCGAATTTTGACGGGCACGACTTCCTGACACTGGCTGTGCGTAACGGTGCCGCAGCCTGTCTGAGTGAAGATGTTGTCAACGGCTTGCCGGTACCGGTTATCGTCGTTAAGGATACGTTAAAGGCTCTGGGTGATTTGGCCAGCAGTATCCGAACCCGTTTTTCCGGCCCGGTTGTCGCCGTGACGGGTTCTTCCGGCAAGACAACGACGAAAGAGATGCTCGCCGGGATCCTGTCTCTGAAGTCTCCCGGACTTTTGACCGAAGGTAATTTCAACAACCTGATCGGTCTGCCCTTAACCCTGTTCCGGAGTCGTGATGAGTTTGAGTGGATGGTGCTGGAGATGGGGATGAGCGCCCGCGGCGAAATTGCGCGGTTGTGCGAGATTGGTCGGCCGACAGTTGGCGTCATTACCAATATTGGTCCGGCTCACCTGGAAACCCTGCAGGGTATGGAGGGCGTTGCCCGCGCCAAGGGTGAACTGTTTGAAGCACTACCGGAAGGTGGTTATGCCATCGTCAATGCCGATGATGAATATGTCGTCAAGCTCCCGGTTGCCAACAATGTGAAAAAAGTTTTCTATGGAACCTCCGAAAATGCAGAAATCCGGGCCGAGTCAATTATTGCCCGGGGAAGTGGCGTTATTTTCAGACTGTTGACACCGGATGGCAATTGGCCGGTTCAGTTGAAGATCGCCGGCCGGCATAATGTTGGTAATGCCCTGGCAGCCGCGGCGACGGCGCATGTGCTCGGAATTGACGGTCGGACAATCGCCCGTGGTCTGGAACAGTTTCAACCCTGCTGCGGCCGGATGGAAACGATCAGCCTCGGTTGTGATGTCCTGTTACTGGAAGATAGCTACAACGCCAACCCGTTGTCGGTGCATGCCGCCCTGCAGACGTTGTCGGAAATGAATGGCCTTGGGCAGCATATTGCTGTTCTGGGTGACATGCTGGAGTTGGGTTCGCAATCGGCTGAGTTACATCAGGAAGTCGGTCGTCAGGCCGCAAAGTTGGTTGATACCCTGATTGTCATGGGTGATATGAACGATGATGTCGCTAAGGGATATTTTGAAGGTGGAAAGACCTCTGACAAAATCAGGATGGTGAACTCGCATGAAGAAGCGATCAATATTTTGCGGGATATGATTCAGCCGGGTGACCGGGTTCTGGTAAAAGGTTCTCGCGGCATGCGGATGGAAAAAATAAGTAAGGCCTTACGCGGCATGCATTTTTGTATGGCAGCCAACGGCTAAGGAAGGGTAGAGGATGCTATATCACCTGTTATATCCGTTACATACCGAATTTTCGGTGTTGTATGTTTTCCGGTTTATTACTTTCCGGACGATTTATGCAGCGATTACGGCACTGGTGATCTCTTTCATTCTTGGCCCCTGGCTGATCAGGACCTTGTCGGAAATGCAGATTGGTCAAAGTATCCGCCGTGTCGGACCGGAATCACATTTCAAGAAGGAAGGGACACCGACCATGGGCGGCACCCTTATTCTTCTGGCGATCGTACTGCCGACTCTGCTCTGGGCCGACCTGACCAACCTGTATGTCTGGGTCACGCTGTTTGTTGCTGTTGGATTCGGCGTCGTTGGTTTCGTTGATGACTACCGTAAAGTCAAATTAAAAAACAGCGATGGCCTGTCGGCTCGGGCCAAGATGTTCTGGCTGATTCTGATTACCCTTGCTGCGGGCTGGGCTCTTTATGTTTATCCGCCGTTTGACACGACCCTGACGTTTCCGTTTATCAAGTCGCTGCGGCCGGAACTTGGCTGGTTCTTTATCCCGTTCGTCGTGCTGGTCATTGTTGGTTCGGGCAACGCGGTCAACCTGACGGACGGACTTGACGGGCTGGCGATCGGGCCGATGATCATTGCTTCGGGAACGTATCTGCTGTTTGCGTACCTGGCCGGTAATGCCAAGCTGTCGTCTTATTTGCAGATCAGCAGTGTGCAGGGTGCCGGTGAACTGGCGGTTATTTGCGGGGCCATGGTTGGCGCCGGTCTCGGATTTCTCTGGTTCAACACCTACCCGGCCCAGGTTTTCATGGGCGATGTCGGTTCGCTCTCTCTCGGCGGCGCCCTCGGAACGATTGCGGTTATTACCAAACAGGAAATGGTTCTGGTGATTGTCGGTGGCATCTTTGTCGTCGAAGCGCTATCGGTTATCTTTCAGGTCGTTTCATTCCGGTTCTGGGGTAAAAGAATTTTCCGGATGGCACCGATACATCATCACTTTGAACTGAAGGGCTGGCCGGAACCGAAAATTATCGTCCGGTTCTGGATAATAAGCATCATTCTGGCGCTGGTTGCACTGTCAACCCTGAAGATGAGGTAGCATGCAAAACCGCTATGAAAATAAAAATATAGTTGTCGTCGGGGCGGGAAAAAGCGGCCAGGCTCTCTGTCGTTTCTTCGCAGCCCGTTCGGCGCATATTATCCTCAGTGACCAGCGGCTAAAAGACCAGATTGAGGGGCTTGCGGCTCTTGATCATCTGCCGATTAAATATGATCTGGGTGGACACGATATCGAACTGTTCCGCGCCGCTGACCTGGTTGTCCTGAGCCCTGGGGTGCCGGAAACGATATCGCCGGTTCAGGCGGCGAAAGATGCCGGTGTTTCGGTGATCGGTGAGATCGAAGTGGCGGTGCGTGAGCTTGAAGCGCCGATGGTCGGTATTACCGGCACCAACGGTAAATCGACGGTGACGGCGTTGACCGGCGAGATTTTCAAGTCCGTCGGTCTGAAGGCGTATGTTGGTGGCAATATTGGCGAGCCGCTGACGGATGCCGTTGATGCCGGTCAATGGGATTGGCTGGTGATTGAGTTGTCCTCTTTCCAGCTTGAAACCATGACAAGCTTCCAGCCTCGCTACAGCATGCTGCTCAATATCAGTGAGGATCATCTCGATCGTTACCCGGATATGACGGCTTATATTGCTGCCAAGAAAAACATTTTCATGAATCAGACATCCGATGATTTCATGATCCTGAATGCCGATGACTCTGAAGTTTTGAAGTCCGCTGCCAACAGTAAGGCAACACCGATTTATTTCTCCTGCCGCAAAGAGTTGCCGGAAGGCATGTTCCTGGCCGGACAGCAGCTCGTCTGGCGCTGGCAGGAGCATGAGCAGAAGTTTCCGGCAGCTGAACTGACCCTGAAAGGACTGCACAATATTGCCAACGTCATGGCGGCGATGATTCCGGCTCTGGTTGAGGGTTGTTGCCCGGAACAAATTTGGCAGGCTGTCTGTTCTTTTAGCGGCTTGCCACATCGCATGAATCTGATAAGGACCTTGAATGGCGTCGACTGGTATAACGATTCCAAGGGGACCAATGTCGGCAGTGTTGTCATGAGTCTTGCCGGTCTTGATGCTCCGGTAACACTGATCGCCGGCGGCAAGGACAAGGGTGGCGATTATGCTGATTTGCGTGAGCCGATTCGCCAAAAAGTGAACCATCTTATTCTTCTGGGTGAAGCGGCAGAGCGGCTGGGAAATGAAATTGGCCCTGTCACCAACATCGTCCGGGTTGCCTCCCTTGAGGCCGCAGTATCAACCGCTCGTGATCTGACGACACCGGGTGGCGCTGTGTTGTTTTCGCCCGGTTGCTCGAGCTTTGACATGTTTAAAAATTATGCTGAGAGGGGCGAACAGTTTTGTCGCCTGGTTGAGAACCTTGAACCCGAAAAGGCCGTGAGCAATGGAAATACGTCGGGGATTTGATAACTCGATTCTGCTGCTGAGCGTCGTCATGACCTGTCTTGGCGTTGTCATGGTCTATTCGGCGTCGTCGATTATGGCGGAAAAAAGGTTTGCTGACGGGTTCTTCTTCTTGAAACGGCAGGGGCTATTCGCTGTCCTTGGATTTCTGGTGATGATGATTGCCATGCAGGTCGACTATAAGCATTTGCAGAAATTGGCCGTTGTAATATTTTTCGGTTCCGTTGCGCTGCTGGTCCTGGTTTTATTGCCGGGAATCGGCTCGAATGTTGGCGGCGCTTCTCGCTGGATCAGGATGCCTGGTTTCTCAATCCAGCCAGCGGAAGTCGCAAAGTTGGCTCTGGTCATTTACATGGCGTATTCGCTCAGTAAAAAAGAGGAAAAACTGCAATCG
>JBFFPW010000067.1:0-7250 GCA_041573815.1 Desulfuromonadales bacterium | reverse complement strand
TATCATCCATGGTGTCAAGAGGCCGGAAAAGCGTTGGAGTGAATACGGCAGTGGTCTCGAATATATGGAAACCGAATATCGATCATTGCTCTATACCGCTGCGGTGGTTGCCGCTCAGAATGAGACACTTTGGCTTCGCAATGCTCCCCCGGGCAGTTTTTTTCTGAGGATTGACTACCCTGATTTCATGGAGGCTTTTTGGAATATGACCGATGAGGTCTATGTGAAGGAGATTACTCTTCCCGGGCTGCAGCGACGATTGGCTGAACCAGTGAATGGTATTTTTGTCAAAACCGCTATTCCCAAAAAATACAATACGATGGTCGAGGAACTGGTTCGAGAGCTGAAAAAAGGGATGTAAAAAGCTTTTTTAGCGGTTTTTTGTGATTATCTGATTGACAACACCCATGTAAGGATGTAAATAGCATTATGGCTACCGCAGCTCATTAGCTGCCGGCAATTTAAATCCCTGAATATAATCAAACTCTATACCTTTCAACTTAAAGCATCCTGCGATATTTCTCATAGAATGAATTGACGTGAAGAACGGTAACTGAAAACTGCATAAACTTTAAGCAGGAAAAACCTGCAAAGACTTTCCCGACTATTCCAACAAGAAAACGAAAATAAATTTATATAGTTGATTGCATTTAAATGTCTGGCTCCTAAGCTGGACAGCACACCCGTGGCCGCATTCTTTTTAGCGGACCCAAGGAAGAAATATGAATCTTAAAGAACTGAAAGAGAAAAAAGCGACAGAACTGGCCGGTATTGCCAAGGATCTTGGTGTTGAGAATGCCTCCGGCATGCGCAAACAGGATCTGGTTTTTGCCATCCTCAATGCGACCTCCGAGAAAAATGGTGCCATTTACGGTGAGGGGGTCCTGGAAATCTTGCCGGATGGTTTCGGTTTCCTGCGGGCACCGGATGCCAACTATCTGCCGGGCCCGGATGATATCTATGTGTCGCCGTCGCAGATTCGCCGTTTCTCGTTGCGCACCGGTGATACCGTTGCCGGTCAGATCCGCCCGCCGAAAGAAGGGGAGCGTTATTTTGCCCTGCTCAAGGTTGCCGAAGTCAACTTCGAGGATCCGGCCGTTGCCCGTGAAAAAACTCTCTTTGATAACCTGACGCCGCTCTACCCAGATGAGCGGATCATTATGGAAACCACCCCGGAAGATATCTCTTCCCGGGTTATTGATCTGGTCTCACCGATCGGCAAAGGTCAACGTGGCCTGATTGTGGCGCCGCCGCGTACCGGTAAAACCATGCTGCTGCAGAATATGGCCAACGCCATCACCACGAACCATCCGGAGGTTTATCTGATTGTTCTGCTGATCGATGAGCGGCCGGAAGAGGTGACCGATATGCAGCGTTCAGTCAATGGCGAGGTTATCTCCTCGACTTTTGACGAGCCGGCAACCCGTCACGTCCAGGTCGCCGAGATGGTAATTGAAAAAGCCCGTCGTCTGGTCGAGCACAAGCGTGATGTGGTTATTCTTCTTGACTCGATTACCCGTCTGGCCCGGGCCTACAATACCGTCGTGCCGCCAAGCGGCAAGATCCTCTCCGGTGGTGTTGATTCGAACGCCCTGCACAAGCCGAAGCGATTCTTTGGCGCGGCGCGTAATATCGAGGAAGGCGGCAGCCTGACCATTATTGCCACGGCTTTGGTTGATACCGGCAGTAAAATGGACGAGGTTATTTTCGAGGAGTTCAAAGGCACCGGTAACATGGAGCTGCTGCTTGATCGCCGCCTGGTTGATAAAAGAACTTTTCCGGCCATCGATATTAACAAGTCGGGTACCCGTCGTGAGGAACTATTGATCGAGGAAAAGAGCCTGCAGCGTATCTGGTTGTTGCGCAAAGTCCTCTCAACCATGAATGTGGTCGACAGCATGGAATTCCTGCGCGACAAGCTTGAAGAAACCAAGACCAACGAGGAGTTTTTCGAGTCGATGAATCAGTAGTAAAAGGCGCAATTAACGCCTTGCATCGAGATGAAAGTCGTGGTAAAAGTATCCGCTTCACAGCTGTCATATACTAAGATCGATATTCAAGCCTGTACAAGAGCCAGGCTGACAAGGAGATAGAACATGAAAGAAGGCATCCACCCAAAATACGAAGCTGCAACAGTCAAGTGTCACTGTGGCAACAGCTTTGAGACCCGCTCGACCAAGGCGGGGGATATTTCGACAGAGATTTGTTCGGCCTGCCATCCCTTCTTTACCGGGAAGCAGAAGCTGATTGATACCGCCGGCCGGATTGAGCGTTTCCGCAAGAAGTACGAAAAGAAATAGCGCTGTCGAAGGCGGCCCTGCGGGGCCGTTTTCTTTTTCTGCCGCGATACATACGTCCGTCGAAAGGACCGTTGCCCGAAAAGAGTATTCATGCTTGTCCAATTGCTGACCCATACCCCCGATCCGGAACGGGTTGTCGCTGCTGCGGCCAGACTCTGCTATTCTGCTTCATCCATCGATGAATTGATGGGGCGGGAGAAAGCTGAGCAGGAAAAGCTATTGCGCAAGATTCTCGAACTCGGGCATTTTTCGGTTCTTGAACACGTCAATTTCACCTTTGGTGTCGAGGGCATCAGCCGTGCCTGTTCCCACCAACTGGTTCGTCACCGGTTGGCTTCCTACTCCCAGCAGAGCCAACGCTACGTTTCACACGCCGAGCAGTTTGCAACGGTTATCCCTCCATCGATTGCCGAGAAGCCTGAACTGTCTGAAAAGTACCAGACATTGATGGGTGAACTTCACCAGTATTATCGTGACTTCATGGAGGCCGGGATCCCGGCTGAAGATGCTCGTTTTATCTTGCCAAATGCGGCAACGACCAAGATTGTCATTACCATGAATGCCCGCGAGCTGAAGCATTTTTTTCATCTGCGCTGCTGTCGGCGAGCTCAATGGGAAATTCAGATCATGGCGAAGGAAATGCTGAAACTTGCCCGTCAGGCTGCACCATTACTGTTCGCAACAGCCGGCCCCGGTTGTCTGGAAGGCCCCTGCCCCGAGGGAGCGATGACCTGTGGCGCCATTAAAGAGGTGCGGCAGGAATTCTCTGATCTTTAACTGTACCCGGGGCTCCGTTACAAGACGGGGTCTCCTTTTGTTCTGATCGATAAATATTATGTTCAACGTAGAAAAACTCGAAAAAGTCGTTGATCGATTCCGTGAGGTTGAAGGGCTGCTGTCTGATCCGGCAGTCGTCAACAACCAGGAAAAGTTTCGCTCTTTGACCAAGGAGCATGCGGATCTTTCTGCGGTGGTTGAGGTCTATAATGCCTGGTGCCGAGTTGAATCCGATATCGCAGGTAACCGGGAACTTCTGCAGGATGCTGAACCCGAAATGCGGGAGATGGCGAAAGAGGAACTTCCCGGGCTGGAACAACAGCAGGTTGCACTGTCTGAACAGTTGCAGGTTCTGCTGCTGCCGACAGATCCCAACGACGAAAAGAACATTATCCTTGAAATTCGTGCCGGCACCGGTGGTGATGAGGCGGCGTTGTTTGCTGCCGACCTGTTTCGAATGTACAGTCGCTATGCGGACAACAACGGCTGGAAGGTTGAACTGCTGAGTGTCTCCGACTCTGACAGTGGTGGCTTCAAGGAAGTCATCGCCATGGTCAGTGGTGTCCGGGTCTATTCGCGCTTGAAGTTTGAAAGCGGCACCCATCGGGTGCAGCGGGTACCGGAAACAGAGTCGCAGGGACGTATCCATACCTCGGCCTGTACCGTGGCGGTTTTGCCGGAAGCCGATGATGTCGAAATCCAGATTGATCCCTCTGAGCTACGCACCGATCTGTACCGGGCCTCAGGAGCCGGTGGTCAGCATGTTAACAAGACTGAATCGGCGGTTCGCTTGACCCATGTGCCAACCGGGTTGGTTGTTTCCTGCCAGGACGAAAAGTCACAGCATAAAAACAAGGCCAAGGCGATGAAGGTTCTCAAGTCGCGGCTTTACGATATGATGCTTGCCGAACAGCAGCAGGCCCAGGCAGCCGATCGTAAGTCACAGGTCGGTAGCGGCGACCGCAGTGAGCGGATTCGGACGTACAATTACCCGCAGGGGCGATGTACCGATCACCGGATTGGTCTGACCCTGTACAAGCTCGATGCAATTATGCAGGGCGAGTTGAATGAAGTGATTGACCCGCTGGTGGCTCATGCACAGGCCGAATCGCTGAGTGGTCAGGAGATCTGAGGTTGACCGATACCTGGACGGTTCTCAGTATTTTGAAATGGACAGCCGATTATTTTCGCGGCCTGGAGATTGAGAGCGGGCGACTTGATGCCGAACTGCTGTTGGCGGAAGTTCTGGATCTTGACCGGGTCGGCCTTTATCTCCACTACGATCGGCCCCTCAACAAGGAAGAACTTTCTACGTATCGCGGCTTGATCAAGCGACGGGCAGCGCGTGAACCTCTGGCCTATATCATTGGTCAAACGGAATTCTGGTCACTGCCAATAAAAGTTTCTACCGATGTTCTGGTCCCGCGGGGCGACACTGAAGTTCTGGTCGAGGAAGCGTTATCGCATATTGAGGGGACTTGTCGTGTTCTTGATATCGGTATCGGCAGCGGCGCTATCGCTATTGCCATTGCCCATGAGAAAAGTACTGCAGAGGTTTGTGGCATTGATATAAGCCCGGCAGCTGTTGCAGTCGCCAATGAAAATGCCCGGCTGAACAATGTTGCTGACCGGATCGATTTTTCAGTCGGTCAGCTTGAGTCCTTCGGTGGCGGGCCGTATGATGTGATCGTCAGTAATCCGCCCTATATTCCCCGTGGAGACCTGGCCGGATTGATGCCGGAAGTAATCGGCCATGAACCACGGCAGGCACTCGATGGCGGGACCGACGGTCTCGACGCCTATCGCGCCATTTTAAACCAGGCACCGTCTGAACTGACAAGAGAAGGTTGGCTTCTGGTCGAAATCGGTATTGGTCAAGCTGACGATGTCAGGCAACTCTTTACAGAAGCCGGTTTTGTTGATATTCAAACCCGTAATGATTATGGCGGTATCCCACGGGTTATCGCCGGAATGAAAAAGTAGCGAAACGTGGATAAAATAGTTATACATGGTGGCAATCAGTTAAAGGGTGAAGTTCAGGTCAGTGGTGCCAAGAATGCGGCGCTACCAATCCTGTTTGCAACCCTGCTTGCACCCGGCAAACATCGTCTGGAAAATGTTCCGGGTTTACGGGATATTGATACAACAGCCAGGCTGCTCGAAACCGTTGGTGGCAAGGTCCACCGGCAGGGTGCTCTTTTCGAGGTTGACGCGACCGATATTGTCAGCGTTGAAGCGCCGTATGATCTGGTGCGAACAATGCGGGCTTCAGTCCTGATTCTCGGACCGTTGCTGGCCCGGCTCGGCCATGCCCGGGTTTCCTTGCCGGGCGGCTGCGCTATTGGCGCCCGTCCGATCAATCTGCACCTCAAGGGCTTCGAGGCGCTTGGCGCCCGGATTGAGCTCGATCACGGTTATGTCGAAGCGCATGCCGATCGGTTGCAGGGGGCGCATATCCTGCTTGATATGCCGACCGTTGGTGGCACCGAGAATCTTCTGATGGCGGCAACACTGGCCGAGGGGACGACGGTTATCGAAAATGCGGCGCGTGAGCCGGAAATTATCGATCTCGCAAATGCCCTGATCAGTATGGGGGCAAAAATCAGTGGGGCGGGCACAGCAATCATCACCATCGAAGGGGTCGATGAATTGCAGCCGATGAATTACCGTGTGATGGCCGACCGGATTGAAGCCGGAACATACATGGTGGCGGCTGCCATGACCAAAGGGGATGTGCTGGTGAAGGGGATTGATGCTTCCCCGCTGGAGTCGTTTCTCAGCAAATTGCGGGAAACGGGAGCGAAGGTCGAGGAGACGTCGGCAGGTATCCGCATCATCGGACCGGAAGTCATCAAGTCTGTTGATATCAAGACTCAGCCGCATCCCGGATTTCCGACCGATATGCAGGCCCAGTTCATGGCGTTAATGGCGATGGGTGACGGAACCAGTGTGATCTCTGAAACGGTTTTCGAAAACCGTTTCATGCATGTTTGTGAACTGCAGCGGCTCGGGGCCGAAATTGTTATCGACGGGCATGTTGCTACGGTTAAAGGGGTGTCTGATCTCTGCGGTGCACCGGTTATGGCAACGGACCTGCGGGCCAGTGCTTCGCTGGTGATTGCTGCACTGGCTTCGGAAAACACCACCGAGGTTTCACGGATTTACCACCTTGATCGTGGCTATGAAAAACTGGAAGAGAAACTGAAAGGCCTCGGCGCTGATATTGAACGGCAGCCGGCCTGAACCCGGAATCCCGGGAGGAACATATGAGTGACATGATTACATTTGCCCTGCCGAAGGGGCGCATTATGCAGGATTCGATGGAGCTGTTCGGCAAAATCGGCATCACCTGTCCGGAGATGGAAGAGGATAATCGCAAGCTGGTTTTTGAAAACCGCGAGCAGGGTTATCGATTCATGGCAGTCCGGGCGACCGATGTGCCGACCTATGTCGAATATGGCTGTGCCGATATCGGTGTTGTCGGTAAGGATACCCTGCTTGAACAAGCGAAGGATCTCTATGAGCCGCTTGATTTGAAATTCGGTTATTGCCGCCTGGTGGTGGCTGAACCGAAGGAGTTGGTACAGGATGATGATCCGGCCAACTGGTCGAATATACGGGTGGCAACCAAATACCCGAATGTCACCGAAAAGTACTTTGCCGGCAAGGGGGTGCAGGTTGAGCTGATAAAACTTTACGGCTCGATCGAACTGGCGCCGCTGGTTGGCCTGTCGGAGCGGATTGTCGACCTGGTTTCCACCGGGGCGACCTTGCGTGATAATGGCATGGTCGAAGTTGAAACGATCGCCGAGGTCACGACCCGACTTATTGTTAACCGGGCCAGCCTGAAGACCAAGCACCAGCGGATTTCGAAAATTATCGATGACCTCGAACAGGTCATCAGCGACGAAGTCAAAATCTCCGGATAGAACCGTGAGGTGGATAAAAAATGATCCCGATATATAAATTCGATGACCCCGGATTTGATGACGCTCTGAAGAAGATCGTTGGACGGGGTGAGCAGGCGCCGGCAGGTGTCGAAGAGATCGTGCGCGATATTATCGCTGACGTCCGCTTAAAGGGCGATACGGCACTGTTTGAGTACACCGACCGTTTTGATCGTCTTGCCTTGACCGTTGAGACCATCCAGGTCAAGGCTGATGAAATCGAGCG
>JBFFPW010000066.1:0-7258 GCA_041573815.1 Desulfuromonadales bacterium | reverse complement strand
GTCATGGCGATATTCTGCGAAGGCTCAAGAACAATTTCCTGATTATTTTCAACCGGAATCTCAACAGCGGAAATGGCCGGCGGCGCAATCAGTAACTGTGGTAATGGCATGACGGGAATGACTGTTTCAGTTGCGCCTGCTCCGGCAGGTAATCCCTGAAGAGAAGCTGGGGACACGGTAGCTGGGGCAGACTTGCTCAGTAGCGGTGATAGTGTCTTGATTTTCAGCATTTTAACTGGCTCTTTATTCTGCTGAACATCAAGTTCCTCGGCGGGCAGCGGTTTCCTTTGTATCTGACTGTAAGAGCCAATGCCCTGACAACTTGAGAAACCAATCAGGATACGGGATTCAGGACTAACAGAAGTCAGATTTGGTGAGTTCAATGATTCACCATAACCGAGCGAAAAGGTTAAATGCGGCGAGATGAAATATTGGAATCCTGCCATCCATTCACCCTTCTCTTCGCCACCGAGAAACTCTTCTGTGAAGGTTTCTGCTTCAGCGATGAGCCGCAGCCGATCCGTCGGAAAAAACTCGATGCCGCCGCCGTAACCGGTTATATCTTCAAATGGACCGATCGGAAATGGCGCTGAAACATTTTCCTCTTTATCGAGAATCCCTCCCCAGCCGTGGATGCCGAAACGTTTTGTTCTGAGGCTGACAATGCCCCGGCCCAAAAAGTCGGTGAGTCCATCAAGGTCGGGGTTCATAGAGACCGCTCTTTTAAATTGGCCATCGACTGCAAATTGCAGAGGCGAGGTCCTCTTGCCGAGAAGCCTCATTTTGGTTCCGAGGATGGCATACCCTCTGCCACTGGCGGTCTCTTCATCATTAAAAAGCAGGTTCGGAAAAGAGCCATAGACCTCAAGAAAAGAGCCAAGGCCGAGAGTGATAGCGAAGGGCATGACTGTCGCATCATATTCCGTAGCCGGGGTTTGCCCCCATTCGGAATAATCACCCCATAGGCCAACGCAGATGTTGCCTGAATTGAGTGTTTGCGCCGTCGGTTGCGTCAACAAACCTGAGGTTCCACAGGTCGTCGGCATTCCCCAGGCCGCACAGGAAAGCAAAAACAGCAGGGTTGTTATTGAAAGGATTCGCAAGCAAAGATTCATAGCAATATTACCAACTCAAAGTTAAGTAATAGTTAATATCAGTAAATTTAAGCAAAATCAATAAATTAGCGGCTAAAACAAGCCAGCATAAGACTTTTTGTAGCCGATATAGTTATCCGCAGATTGTTTGAGAGACGCAATTTCATCAGTTGATAATCGTCTTTTAACTTTTGCCGGAGAACCTAATACCAAACAACCGGGTGGGATTTCAGTCCCCGGTGTCACCAGGGACCCTGCACCAATCATGCAATCAGAACCAATTTCAGCACCATCAAGAACAATAGCCCCGATTCCAACCAGACAACGATCACCAATAGTACAACCATGCAAGGTGACATTATGGCCAACCGTCACCTCATCACCGATAAGAGTCGGGTGCGTCTGGTTGGTAACGTGAATAACGGTGCCGTCCTGGATGTTGGTTCGTGCGCCAATTCGTATGAAGTTGACATCTCCCCGGACGACGACTTGAAACCAAACGCTCGATTCCACGCCGATAGTGACATCACCAATGATAGTGGCTGTCGGCACAATCAGTGCCGTGGAATCAATATCTGGAGATTTTCCACCAAAAGGTATTTGCATCAACCAACATCCCCTACAAAAGAAGGTAAACCTTGATTTTATTAAACAATTACCATGCCAAGATCTTGCTCAAGGTCATTATCAATAAACCTGAGGTGAATCCTTCCACTACATACAGGAAAAGCCTGCAATAATAATATCGCAAGCTTTGTGCAATCGATAAAAACAGGATCAAACAAAGAGATTATACTGAATAAAGTAAACCAAATAACTGAATTTCAATAGGCATAAAACGTAATGTTTAAATAATATCAACTATCAACAAGTTCGCGAAGTTCTTTACCAACCTTAAAGAAAGGTAGTTTTTTCGGGTCCACATTGATCACTTCCCCGGTCTTTGGATTTCGCCCCATGTAAGCCTTGTAATCCTTAACAATAAAACTGCCAAAACCACGAATTTCAATACGACCACCACGAGTCAAGGTTTCAGACATGGAATCAAAAATGATATTTACAATCTCTTCTGATTTTTTATATGTGAGATTTTTTTCGTTGGCCAACGCTTCAACGAGTTCAGACTTGTTCATAAAACCTCCAAAGCACATAATTAAACAGGGGTGTTAACTGTTTAAATTAAATATACTCGGGAGTTTGTGGTTGTCAACAAACCAGACGGATCAAGGTGGGGAAAGGTTCAAATGGTCGTAAAGGGGGAAAGCGTCCAGATCACTTTACCGTCATCGTCACCAATATTGTCCCAGCGATGGGGCAGATGCGACTTAAACGACAGGCTGTCTCCCTGCTCCAGAACGTAGGTCTCATCGGCTATCGTGACCTTGATTCTCCCTTCAAGTACATAGATCAGTTCATCGCCAGGATGATACATGTTCTTATTGCCGCTGGTTCCACCCTTCTTGACAGTACAGAAAAAAGACATGAACTGAGGATCACGCAAGCCGGAAGTGAAAGATTCTGTGTGCATGTTGTTCTCGTCGTCATAAACCGTTTTGTCTCTGGTTCCTGGTGACGAGAAAACCACTTCATTGGTCGTTTTAACCTCTTCAACGAAATAGTTGATGCTTTTATCAAAAACAACAGAGAGCTTCATCAGAATTTCAACAGATGGGATAGTAAGACCGCGCTCAATACGCGAAATCATGTTCGAGGAAACGGTTGACTTGTCGGCAAGTTCCTGAATTGTCATGTCGTTCTTCAGGCGGATTGCCTTCAGTTTTTTACCAACTATCTTCTTGATGCGCATACCATCTCCTGCAAAAAAAATATTACTGAGCTACATTCGGGGCCGGCGAAACGACCCACATCACCACCGTTTGACCATCGTAGAGGTTTTTCCAACGATGCGGGAGTGAAGCTTTGAACGTTAATGAATCACCCTCTTCAAGGATATACTGTGTTCCTTCAATATGGAATGAGAGGCGGCCACTTAATACCAACGCAAATTCCTCACCTGAATGGACCATTCCACCCTCGCCGCTGCTACAATCCTTTTCCAGGGTGTCATAAAACACAGCGAAGTTGGGGTCACGAAGGCCATGTGTCAGGGATGTAATCTGATGCTTATCTTCAAAAAAGAAGATGGGCTGCCCTTGACCCTTGTGAGTAAATACCGTTGTGGTGCCTGCTGCAGCTTCTTCAACAAAGAAATTAATACTCATTCCGAAGGCGTTGGCTAACTTCATCAGTATTTCAACTGAAGGGATTGTCAAACCACGTTCGATTCTTGAGATCATGTTCGAAGAAACCTTCGAAGACGCAGCTAAATCCTGAATAGTCATGTCATTTTTCAGGCGTGTCGCTTTTAATTTTTTACCAATAAGTTTCTTTACCATGAAAAAATCCTCAGTGAAATGAAACGCTTTTTTATCATCAAAATCAAGAACTGTCAATAAGATATGAGATAATTTAAGCAAAAATGGTATTTCATGAGACTGATTGTCAACCAATGCTGTCTATGCGGTTGACAATCAGTCTCATTTCCCTATAATCAGTCGCATTATTAAACCGTTATCTGTGAGGTGAAATGTCTGAAGAACTGGTAAAAAAAGCACTACAGCAACAGAAATTAACGACAGATGAAGCTTTGTCAATACTGCAAGCAAGAGGTTCCACCTTCAGTATGGTCCTGGCCGGAGCTCATCAGATCAGAGAAAAATATTTTGGCAGTAAAATGGAGCTTTGTTCAATCGTTAATGCTAAATCGGGGCGATGTGCTGAAAATTGCGCCTTCTGCGCCCAGTCGGCACACGCCACGACCGATGCACCGGTCTACCCGTTGAAATCTCAAGAGGAAATTGTCAGCGGCGCCTTGCAGGCTGAAAAAGAAGGTTCGCACTGTTATGGTATCGTCACCAGTGGCACACGGATTAAGCCAGGAGCTGAACTTGATATCATTCTTTCCTCTATTCGTAAAATTCGCAAAGATACAACGATTGAACCATCAGCGTCTCTTGGTATTCTCGATCAGCAAACTGCCGAAATGCTTGCTGATGCCGGCTGCGTTACCTACCATCACAACCTTGAAACAGCCCGCTCTTTCTTCCCCAGCATTTGCACAACCCACGACTATGATGACGATGTACAGACGGTTCGCATAGCAAAAAAAGCAGGGATGAAAGTCTGCTGTGGCGGGATTTTCGGATTGGGTGAGTCACTCGAGCAAAGAATCGAACTCGCTGAAACAATCCGCGATCTCGACGTTGATTCAGTCCCCCTGAACTTCCTTAATCCGATCGCCGGGACACAACTTGAAAACGCCAAGCATCTGACGCCGATGGATTGTTTGCGAATTATCGCCCTCTTTCGCTATATGCTGCCGGACAAACGGATCAGTGTCTGTGGAGGCCGCGAGCCGAATCTTCGTGATTTCCAATCCTGGATTATTATGGCTGGTGCCAGCGGCACCATGGTCGGCAACTATCTGACAACCAGCGGCCGTGATCGGGATATGGATTTACAGATGCTCAAAGATGCCGAGGTTGAAGTCGATGGCTGCTGTTGATCAATTACGCGGTGTATTTATTACCGGCACCGATACCGGGGTTGGTAAAACAATCTTTGCAGCCGCCCTGGCCCTGTTTCTGCGACAAAGGGGGATCAATGTCGGGGTGATGAAACCGGCTGAAAGTGGTGTTGAAGAGTGTACAACGCTCGGAAATGATGGAGCACTTCTGGCGTGGGCGGCGGACGTTAATGATTCTCCTGACGTGATATCACCTTATCGATTAAAAGAACCTCTGGCTCCTTCTGTCGCTGCCAAACGGGAGGGTGTTAAGATTATTCCGGGGCATATTCAAGAATGTTTTGAGGATTTATCAAGTCAGCATGAGTTCATGATTGTTGAAGGCGCCGGCGGCCTGATGGCGCCGTTGGTTGGCGGGATATTGTTTGCTGATATGGCCAGGCAGATGCAACTCCCCTTGCTGGTCGTCACACGACCGGATCTCGGGACAATTAACCACACATTCCTGACCGTTTTTGCTGCTCAGCAGATGCAACTTCCCCTGGCCGGCTACCTGATCAATCGGATGCCGGAAAAGCCTGATGTCGCTTGCGAAACAGCGCCACATAGCATGTCGTCATTGATCTCTTCCGATTTATTAGGCGTTCTGCCAGATATCAATGAGCAGGACCCAAAAAATATCGTTCGTTTGCTGGCTTCAGAGATTGAATCATCCCCGACTCTGCCGTTACTTCTTGCTAATCTCAACCTGAGTTGATTTATTACTGATGGATAAGCAATCAATCATCGATCTTGATCGAAAGCATGTCTGGCACCCCTGTACCCAGGAAAAGGATCTGGAAACGCTCCCACCGATCCCGATCCAAAGTGCCGATGGCGTTTACCTGGTCGATTATGACGGTAAAAGCTATATCGACGGTGTTTCCTCATGGTGGGTCAACCTGCTGGGGCACAACAATCAGCGCCTGAATGTAGCACTTGCCAGGCAGACTGAAAAAGTTGCCCATCATATCTTTGCCGGTTTTACTCACGAGCCAGCAGTCAGACTTGCTGCGCGCCTGAGCTCAATCGTTCCCGGTCACCCTGCCAGAACATTTTTTACCGACAATGGCTCATCGGCCGTAGAAGCCGCCCTGAAAATGAGCTTTCAATATTGGCAGCAATCCGGCAAGCCGGATAAAACCCGCTTTGTATCCATCACCGAGGCTTATCATGGTGAGACAATCGGCGCCCTGTCGGTCAGTGGTTGCAGCCTCTACCGGGAGATATACCGCCCTATTCTTCTTGACGGCTACCAGGCCGAAGGGCCGGATTGCTTTCGTTGTCCCTATCAACTTGACCGCGACAATTGCAATGCTGAATGTTTTGAGCATCTCGAAGAAGTCGTCACTCGAGATGCCGAGAATATTTGCGGCGTCATTATAGAGCCACTGGTTCAGGGTGCGGCAGGGATGCGCATCTATCCACCAATTTACCTTAAAAAACTGCGACAACTCTGCGATGCAATGAACGTTCATTATATTGCCGACGAGATTGCTGTTGGCTTTGGCCGAACCGGGCGTATGTTTGCTAATGAGCACGCCGAAGTCGCACCTGACATTATTTGCCTGTCAAAAGGAATCACCGGTGGGTACCTGCCGCTTGCCGTGGTGATGACCCACGAAGAGATTTACCAGGCCTTCTATGATGACTACGACACGATGAAGGCCTTTCTCCATTCTCACTCCTATACCGCCAACCCGATCGCCTGCGCTCTGGCTAATGAAGTTCTCAATATTTTCGAAGACGAGGATATTCTTGCATCGCTCGGCCCGAAGATGCAGTTAATCGATTCCTACATAGAACAGTTTGAATCGCACCCGCACGTTGGTGAACTCCGCCGCTGTGGCATGATTGCGGCGGCGGAAATGGTACAGGATAAACGGCAAAAAACACCGTTCCCGTGGCAGGAACGACGCGGCCTCGAGGTTTACAAACAAGCCCTGGAAAGAGGAGCCTTACTCAGACCTCTGGGCAATGTGACCTACTTCATGCCCCCTTTAACGATCAGCATCGACGAGCTGCAGAAGTTACTTGAAATAGCCTTTGAAAGTATCGATATCGTCACAAAAAAATCAGGTTGATTCTGCGTGTTATTTAAATTGAAATCTGTATAATGTCCTCATGTTTTTGCGTGCAACAGCCATATCCCTTGCCATATCATTGATTCTCCTTCAAGCCCTGTCGGTTCCGGTTGCTGCCGCCGACAAAAGTGAAGCCGAAGAGTTTGGGATTAAAGAAGAGCCGGTCAGAAAAGAGACCATTCTTGACCTGATATTCGGCTCGACACCCGGTATGCCGACCGAACGGGGCATTCTGGTTATCGATGCCTTCGAAGATCTGGACAACAACGGGAAAAAAGACACCAGTGAACCGGAACTGCGCAACGAAATAACCTGCCAAATCGACAAAATTGATTACAGTATCCCCGCATTCATCCCCGGACTCGATTACAACAATCGTTACGAAATACGTTGCAGCGGCAACAAATATTATCCGACGATGCCCGACAAGGAAATCCTGATCGAACATCGCGGCCATGTTATTGAAATAGAATTACCCTGTCGTAAAAGCACTCACCACTCAGACCCAGACTAGT
>JBFFPW010000065.1:0-7295 GCA_041573815.1 Desulfuromonadales bacterium | reverse complement strand
GTTCCGTAAATCATGCAGAGCCTGGCTGATCGAAACCTTGTAGATGTGGGGATTGTACAGGCGCAGTGAGCCGTCAGGCAGAGCCTGCAGCTCGGCGCTGCAGTGGTCGGTGCAGGCTGCAAGGCCGGGCGGTTCGCCGATGATGCTGCCCCGGTCCATGACGACACTGCGGATATCGACGCACCGCACGCCGGCCGGAACCTTCTTGTGCCGCGACGGGTTGATCGGGTCGTAAACCGTATCGCCCGGTTTGAGGGTTTCCCCCTCCCGACAGAGCACGTCCTGTACGAAGCGGTCGTCATTATTGACCAAGCGCAGCAGCGTCTTGTGGTCGGGCAAGGACGCCTTGGCGATATCCGAAGTGATCTTGAGCCGCGGTTCGCCATCAAAGCGGACCAGCTTGTAAACACCGCCCAGGGCGCTGCCGCCCTCGCCGCTGGCCGTCGCCAAGTTGGTGCCGACCCCGTAAATATCGACCTGCCCCCCTTCACTGCGGATCGAGTTGATGACAAACTCGTCGAGTTCGTTGGAAGCGACGATTTTTACGTCCGGGAAACCAGCCTGATCAAACTGCCGCCGCGCTTCGCGGCTCAGGTACGACAGGTCGCCTGAATCGAGCCGGATGCCGAGCAGCTCATGCCCCCGTGCGCGCAGCTCACCGGCGACCGTGATGGCGTTGGGGATACCGCTCTCCAGCGTGTTGTATGTGTCGACCAGCAGAATCGTGTGGTCGGGAAACACTTCGGCATAGGCCCGGAACGCCTGCAGCTCATCATCAAACGCCATGATCCAGCTGTGCGCGTGCGTGCCCTTGACCGGGATATCGTAAACCTGCCCGGCCCAGACGTTGCTGGTGCTGCGCACCCCGCCAATGTACGCCGCCCGGGCAACGCCGAGGGCGCCGTCCGGGCCGTGCGCCCGGCGCATGCCAAATTCGATCACCGTGCCGGGGCCAGCCGCCTGCTGGATGCGGGCCGCCTTGGTCGCGATCAGTGTCTGGAAATTGATGATATTGAGCAGCGCCGTCTCCGCCAGCTGGGCTTCGGCTAAAGCGCCTTCCACGGTCAGCAGTGGTTCGTTGCCAAAGACCAGCGTCCCCTCCTTTGGCGCGGTGATTTTGCAGCAGAAGCGGAAGCTGCGCAGATAGTCGAGAAAAGCCGGCCGGAAAATATTGAGCCCCTTGAGGTAGGTGAGCTCGGCCTCGGTAAAACGTAGCTCCGCCAGGTAATCGAGGGCCGGTGCCAGTCCGGCAAAAACGGCGTAGCTGCCATTGAAGGGAATGTTCCGGAAGTAAAGGTCAAAACTGGCCGGCTTCTCATGCATGCCGTTCTCGTAATATCCGGCCAGCATGGTCAGCTCGTAGAGATCGGTCATCACCGCGGGATAGTGCATGCAACCTCCTGTGCGCAGGCTTTGTTTAACCGGCCGGGCGCAGCAGCGCGGCCGCCGCCACGATCTCGATGCCGGCATCCTGCATTTGCGCCCGATCGGCGGCGAGGGTCGAGGGATCGACGCTGCGGCAGGCGGCGAGGTTGACGATCACCGCAAAACCGGCCGCCTTGAGCTGAAGGGCGGTGGTCTTCATGCAGTAGTCGGTCGCCAGGCCGCCGACGATGACGGTCGTGACCCCGTGCTGGCGCAACCACTCGATCGCCCCGGTCGACTCGGTGCCGGCCAGGTCATGGTAACAGGAGCCGTACGGGTGCTTCTCCGGGTCACTCCCTTTGGTGATCACCAGATCGTAGGCACCCTCGGCCGGCAGGCCGGGAATCAACCGGTTCCCTTCGGTGCCGACCACACAGTGCGCCGGCCACATCAGGTCGAGGTCCGGGTGCTCGCCCGGCACCGGAGTCATGACCTTGGCCGGGTCGTCGGTCCGCCAGGGTGCGTCGGCCGGGTGGTCCTCCTTGCTGACCACACGCCAGCGCGCATACATCGCCTGGCGATTCAGTTCGTCGGCGATCTCGTCGCCGCCGGCAACCGGCAGTTCGTCCGGACATAACGGGGTGAAGCCGCGCTGTGGATCGACCTCGAAACTGGCGGTCTGTTCTTTGACGATTCGGATCATTGTTGCCTCCTGCCCGAGCAGCAGCCTGTTTGTCATACACTTTATCATACTGGCGCCGATGTGAAATCAGTCCGGGGCGGCCAAATTCTGTATTTTACTGCCGAGGCATGCTCCTGTAGATTTCATCAATGTGATCCGGCATGATGCGTCGGGGCTTGCCATTATGGTGGCCTGTCCCAGTAATTACGGGGGCAGTATACTTAACTACCCTCTTCCCCACACTTTATCCTATCCAGTATCCCCGACTGCCAATCTATCGCTGATTCAGATTGAATCCTTATCTCAGAGTACCAATAGTCCCAATCTTCAAACAAAAAAAGAGCCCTCCTTGATACAGAAGATGACTCTCTTTAATTTAGCGTCCCCAGGGAGATTCGCTCCCTTCGTCGTCCGCTACGCAAAGACTCCTGCGTCGGCTCCCCTCCGCTCGCTGCCGCGGCCCCGACCAATGGCCGCTCTTCTGACTTTGAACCATCGCTCGTTCCGCTTCGAATCCCGATTGAGCAGAAAAGAAAAAGGCCCTGCTGAATAATCAGCAGAGCCTTTTTCAATATTGGCGTCCCCAGGGGGATTCGAACCCCCGTCGCCGCCGTGAAAGGGCGGTGTCCTGGGCCAGGCTAGACGATAGGGACTCGAGACTTTCAAGTACCTAGCAGGAATGTTCCTGCAGGGCCATTATTTTTAAAATGGTGTGCCGCGTAGGGATCGAACCTACGACCATCTGATTAAAAGTCAGATGCTCTACCAACTGAGCTAGCGGCACACAAGATTTGAAGTTATACTCAATACCCTGTTATAAGTCAACTCTTTTTTCCGCGAAAATTTCAGTGGGATAAGACACCCAAAAAATCAGTCAAACGGATGGACCAACTGGATGGTCTGATCGCGACGCGGCCCGACTGAAATCAACACTGCCGGGCAGCCGGTCACCTCAACCATTTTATCGATATAGGCCTTGGCCTTGGCTGGCAGATCCTTCATTTCCTTCACTTCACAAATATCTGACTGCCAGCCTTCGATCTCCTCATAAACCGGAGTACACTCCTTGAGAATTTCGAAGTCGCGCGGGAAGATTTCGAGCAGTTCACCGCGATAGTTGTATGCTGTGCAGATCTTGATGGTTTCGAGGTCATTGAGGACATCGAGCTTGGTGATGGCGAGGCCGGTCAGGCCGTTGACACGGACAGCTTCGCGCAGGGCCACCGCATCAAACCAGCCGGTACGGCGCGGACGACCGGTGGTCGAACCGAATTCGGCGCCGGCCTTACGGATATTTTCACCCATTTCATCATGCAGTTCAGTCGGGAACGGACCACCACCAACACGGGTGACATAGGCCTTGGTGATACCGACGACTTTATTGATATGCTTCGGGCCGATACCGCTGCCGGTGCAGACACCGCCGGCGACAGTTGACGACGAGGTGACAAACGGGTAGGTGCCGTGGTCGATATCGAGCAGACTGCCCTGGGCGCCCTCAAACAGCACCTGCTTGCCGGCATCGATGCTGTCGCTGATTTCGGTCGAGGCACAACCGACATACTTCTCGAGTTCTTTGGCATAAGCCGCATACTCTTCAATAATCGCAGCTTCCTCAAGCGGCGTTTCACCAAGAAACTTCTCAATAAAGAAATTCTTTTCCGGCAGCACCTCCTTCACCTTGCGGGCGAAGGAATCGGGACGTATCAGGTCGTTGATGCGGATACCGCGGCGACCAATTTTATCTTCATAAACCGGGCCAATACCGCGGCCGGTTGTACCGATCTTTTTGTCGCCCTTTTTGCTTTCACGGGCGATATCGATAACCTTGTGGTATGGCATGATGACGTGGACGTTGCCATCGACCAGCAGCTGGGTGTCATCCTTGAGATAACCGCGCTTCTTCAGACCTTCAATTTCCTGAAGGAAAACCTTCGGGTCGAGAACGACGCCATTGCCGATAATACAGCGCTTGCCTTCATGCAGGATACCGGACGGGATCAGGTGCAAGATGATTTTTTCATCACCAACCACCAGCGTGTGGCCAGCATTGTTGCCACCCTGGAAGCGAACCACGTCGTCGGCATATTCAGTATAAATATCGACAACTTTACCTTTACCTTCATCACCCCACTGGGCTCCAATAATAACCAGATTTGACATCTACCTCTCCTGACGAGCTGTTACAGCTCAATTTTTCCTGACAGTATAGCTTCGACAGCTACTGTTTTTTCTGTATTGTCGGCCAGACAGTGAAGGGTCACTTCCTTACCGTTGCTGCCGACATCCATGACATAACGAAAGTCCATTTTACCGGCGTACTCAATTGTCTCCTTGAAACTCCGATTCACCATATCGCGAGCCGCAGAAAAACCGCCCCCCCTGACAACCCGGGCGATCTTCTGTGCCAGCTGCTTGTCCTCACCTGATTGACTGATCAGCAGGTCGGTCGATTGGCCAGCCACCGCATCAAGTTTCTTATCAAGGGCGAACAACAGGTTCAACAGATTGAAGGTGAAACCGGTTGCCGCCACCGGGTAACCGTAAGCCGCGGTCAGCTTGTCGTAACGACCGCCGGCGCAAATTGCCTGACCATAGCCGGCAAGGTAACCCTGGAAGGTGATTCCGGTATGATAATCGAGACCTTGCATCTCACCGAGGTCAAAGGTGACAAATTCTTCGAGCCCGTAGACTTCAAGAACCTCCAGAACCCGGCGCAGGTTATCGAGAGCTTTAACCGAGCGTTGATTGCTGACCACCTTGGCCGCTTTCTCCAGGACTTCGCGACCACCGAACAAGCGCGGCAGGGCCATAATTTCATCGATCAACGTCGTCGGCAGATCGGTGTTGTCAAGTAAACGACGCAAGCCGGAACTGTCTTTGTGGACGATGGCATCGGTAATCTGCAGGAGTTGTTCTTCCGGCAGGTCAACCTGATCCATTATACCGCGGGAGAATTCAACCTGACCAATATCGACAGAGAATTTATCGGCCCCCAACGCCTGCAACGACTCAATCGCCATGGCGATCATTTCTGCGTCGGCTTCAGCTCCCTCCAGTCCATAGAGTTCGACTCCGGCCTGGAAAATTTCGCGATCTTTCCCCTGTTGCTGTTCGGCATGCCGCAAGGCTCGTCCGTAATAACTGAGACGAATCGGCAGCGGCATCTCGCGCATCCGGGTGGCAACAATACGGGCAACCTGCGGAGTAATGTCGGGAGTAAAAGTCACCAGCTGGCCAGATTGCCGGTCATCAAAACGGACCGTCTTGTCCCGCAGAGCCGAACCGAGACCGCGCTCAAGAACATTGAGATATTCCATCGACGGCGGGATCACCGGCCGGAATCCCCAGCGACTGAAAATATCAAGCAGGGTCTGGCGCAAATAGACAATCTTGGCCGCCTTGAGCGGCAGAAAATCCTTCACACCTTTCGGCAGGGAAATATCAGCTGGAGTCACGTTTCTACTCTTCATCACATCGATTCCATATCACAAACTGACCTGCACGGCCGATATAATAAAATCTTTCTGCCGCAGGGTTTCAAGAACTTCTTCAGGAATCTCACTGTCAACATTGATCAGGGAAATGGCCTTGCCCTGAATCTTGCGCCGCGAAAGATTCATCATTGCTATATTAATTCCGGCATCGGCCAGAACCTGGCCGAGCGTCGCGATGACACCCGGCTTATCTTCATTGCGGATCACCAGAATATGGCCTTCCGGCACCGTTTCGACATGATGCTGATCGATCGAGACGATCCGGTAATCATCTTCACCAAACATGGCACCGGCGACACTCCGCTCACCATCAGTGCCCACAACCGTCAGTCGTATCAGGCTGGAAAAACCACCGGTCATACTGCTGCGGGCGTCAACAATCTCAAGACCAGCCTCTTTGGCCAGATGGGGGGCATTGACATAATTGACCATCGAACCATGGATCGGTGTCAACAAGCCCTTGAGAGCCGCCATGGTCAACTGGCCGACCGGGTGCCGGGTGACTTCGCCGGCAAATTCTACGGTGACCTTCTGCAGACCCTTGGCATAGAGTTGCGCCTGAAATGAACCGAGCTTCTCGGCCAGGTCGACATAAGGCCGCATCTCTTCGAGCAAGTCAGCACTGATCGACGGGACGTTCAACGCGTTGGCAATAACGCCCCGCTTCAAAAAATCGACGACCTGTCGGGCGATCTGCACCGTAACATTGATCTGTGCATCAATGGTCGCGGCCCGAAGGTGTGGAGTACAGATCACTTCATCCAGGCTCCAGAGCGGATTATCCTTCTCCGGCGGCTCCTGGGCAAAAACATCGAGTGCCGCCCCGGCAACCCGACCGGATCGAATCGCATCAGCCAGCGCTGTCTCATCGACCAGACCGCCCATGGCGCAATTGATAATCCGTGCACCCGGCTTGACCTGTTGCAGAGTTTCAGCATTCAACAGATAACGGGTCTCGGCGTTCAGTGGCACATGCAGGCTGATAAAATCGGATTCGGCCAGAAGCTGTTGAAATTCGACCTGCTCCGCACCCATCTGGCGGATGACTTCTTCAGTGACATACGGATCGTAAACAATGACCCGCATTTTCAGACCAATAGCCCGTTCAACAACCAGCTGACCGATCTTGCCGGCGCCGATAACGCCGAACGTCTTGCCGCTGATTTCGACGCCGATGAATTTGTCCTTGTCCCAGCGTCCGGCCTTGGTCGCCTGACTGGCCGCCGGAATCTGTCGTGCCATTGCCATCAGCATGGCAATGGTGTGCTCAGCCGTCGTCGTCGTACTGCCGAACGGGGTGTTCATGACGACAATACCTTTTCGATTGGCGGCTTCGAGATCCATGTTCTCGATACTGATTCCTGCCCGACCGACAACCTTGAGTTGCTTGCCGGCTTCAAAGACGGCATCACTCACCCGGGTACCACCGCGTACCACCAGGGCATCGGCATCGGCAACCTTTTCGAGCAGCTCGTCATCGGACAGACCCGGTTGATAATCGAGTTCGACCCCTTCGGTCTCCTCGAAAACCCGCAGGCCCTCTATGGCAAATTTGTCAGCAACAAGGACTTTCATTTTTTCTTCCGGAATGGCTCATCAGCGCCTGATTTCAGCGCATTTCTGGGGACTTTACCAATCGAGCAAGTTAGCAACAGTGCTGGTCGATGTCAAGGAGAAAGCCGGGACGTAATGGACTGAGTGTAGGGGTGGGTGGGGACTCCTTTATTTCAGAGAGGTGTCCTCAATTTGAC
>JBFFPW010000064.1:0-7302 GCA_041573815.1 Desulfuromonadales bacterium | reverse complement strand
CTGAAGAAGAAAAACTCTAAACGGTAAGAGGCAAGATGGCCGGTTTAAGTATCAAGGAACTTCTCGGTGAGAAGGAGGCAGGTCTCGACTTGGAGCTGTTGGCTGGCCAGGCTGGCCTCGACAAGCTGGTCAAGGTTCCGCGGATACAAAAACCCGGGCTGGCCTTGGCTGGATACACAACCAGCTTACATCCTGACCGCGTTCAGGTCCTCGGTGCCACTGAGCTGACCTACCTCTCAAGCCTTACACATTCGAAGGCCGTTCAAAATATTCAAAAGCTGTGTGACTTGCCCATATGTTGTCTGGTCATTACCAAGGGCCAGAATCCCCCTGATTTTCTGATTGAAGAAGTTGAATCGAGAGGCATCTCTTTACTGCGAACTCATCACCAGAGTTCAACATTTATTTCTCTGATTACCCGTTTTCTTGAAGAGCGGTTGCTGCCGGCAACGACCGTGCATGGTGTTTTGGTCGATGTCCTCGGTGTCGGTGTTTTGTTGATGGGTAAAAGTGGCATTGGCAAAAGTGAATGCGCCCTCGATTTAATCCTGCGTGGGCATCGACTGGTGGCCGATGATGTTGTCAAGGTCAGGATGAAATTACCGGCAGTTCTCTTCGGGGAAGGGAGTGATCTGCTGCATTACCATATGGAAATACGTGGTCTCGGTATCCTTAATATCAAGCATCTTTTTGGTGTGGCCGCTATTCGCGAGCGAAAAAAAATTGATCTGGCGATTGAGCTGGAGGAATGGGATGCCGATGAAGACTATGATCGTCTCGGTCTGGAGGATCTGAAATATTCACTGCTTGGTCTTGATATACCGATGCAGAAAATTCCTGTAAGACCAGGCCGTAATATTACTTCGATCGTTGAGGTTGCTGCCCGCAATCAATTGCTGAAGGAAATGGGATACCACAGCGCCCTTGAATTCCAGGATCGGCTCGAAAAAAGGATGGCCGAGATCGCTCACTTGCACTCACACGAAATCATCGGAGATAATCTCGAATGAGTCAGAATCGACTTGTTGTTATTTCTGGTCTTTCTGGCTCCGGTAAAAGTACGGCAGCCCGAGCCCTCGAGGACGAGGGCTTTTTCGTCGTTGATAATCTGCCGGTCGTGCTTTTGCCTGAGTTTTTGAAAACGGTCTCTGCCAGCAAGGTCGAAACATCTGAAATTGCTGTCGTGCTCGATGTTCGCAATCGGGAGTTTCTGCCGGAGTGTGAACAGATTCTCGAAAAAATAGATCGGTTTGGATATCAGACCGAGATTATTTTTCTTGATGCGGACGATAATGATATTAAACGCCGCTATTCGGAAACACGTCGTCGGCATCCTCTTGCCTTTGAAGGAGGCGTTGAAGATGGAATCATGCTTGAACGTGAGCAGCTCTCTGTCCTCAGGGAGAGGGCAACGCTGACGATTGATTCTTCCCAGATGACACCACACCAGTTGCGGGCCCGGGTTGTCAGAACCGTCTATGGAAAAAAAGATATTTCACGGTTGACTGTCCAATTGCAATCGTTCGGTTTTCGTTATGGTTTGCCACCAGATTCCGACCTGGTCATGGATGTCCGCTTTCTTCCAAATCCACATTTTGTACCGGAACTGCGGCCGATGACCGGGAGTGATGAGCGAGTTCGTCAATATGTTCTTGATAAGAAAGAAGCTCAGGATTTCCTGCAGCACTTCAATCAATTATTAAGTTTTCTTATCCCTTGTTATCAGGCCGAGGGGAAAAATTATCTGACGATCTCGATCGGCTGTACTGGTGGTCGGCATCGAAGTGTTGCTATCGTGGAAGAACTGGCTCGGACCGTGCCGGCTGACGGTCTTTTTGTCAAGGCTATCCATCGTGATGTTGTCAGAGAGGAGATCCGGAAATGAAAGGCCTGATTATTGCGACTCATGCGGACCTTGGTGCTGAATTGTTGCGAGCCTGTGAACTTATTATCGGGCCGGTGCACTGTGCCCGGGCTATTTCCGTTCAACGTGACAATGGTGTGGATCAGGTTCAGGAACAGTTTCAGCAGGCTATTCTGGAGGTTGGTAGCGATGGTGATGGCGTTCTGATTATGACCGATATGTTGGGGGGGACGCCTGCCAATATTGGTGCAGTCTACATGGAAGAAGGTAAGGTTGATATTTTGACCGGCGTAAATTTGCCGATGGTTCTCAAGTTTTTTAACAGCCAGGACGACCTGAGCTTGTCGGAGTTGGCAAATATCCTCAAGGCATATGGGCAAAAAGGTGTGACACTTGTCAGCGATCTGCTGAAAAAGTGAGAGGTTCTTATGAGTATTCTTTTAACACGAGTAGACAACAGATTAATTCATGGGCAGGTGCTCGAGTCCTGGGTACCAACCATCAATGCTAACTGTATTGTTGTGGCTAACGATAAAATAGCAAATTCAGCTATGCAGAAATTGCTGATGGAAGCTTCTGTGCCAAAAGGTATCAGGGTTTTTATCGGTTCGATTGATGATGTTGCCGACATTCTTGGTTCGGATGATCTGGCCAATGCCCGGATTATTCTCCTGTTCGCAACGTCCTCCGATGCTCTCTCTGCACATCAGAGAGGGGTTCACTATAGCAAGCTTAACCTTGGCAACATGCACGCCGGTGCCGGCAAGGTTAAATGCTCGTGTACCATAGCGTTGGATACCGATGATGTTGAAAATCTTAATTCCTTGGAAACAGCCGGGGTAACGGTCGTTTCACAGTGTGTCCCTTCCGATAAAGAAGTCGGGTGGCAGAAAATGCTTCGAGTAACAAAGACTTGATATGACTTTTGCTGATTGTTTACTGGCCAGTCTGGTCGCTGTCATTTGCGGTCTTGACCGCATGGCTCTGTGCCAATTTATGATTTCCCGACCCATTGTCGCCGGGCCGTTGGTCGGTTTTTTTCTGGGTCAACCTCTCCTTGGTCTTCAGGTCGGAATGCTGACAGAACTTCTCTGGCTCGGGCGCCTGCCAGTCGGAGCCAGTATTCCGCCCGATGATACCCAGATTGCTGTTGGCGGGACTTTCCTGGCGGCATACGCGATGTCAATGTGGAGTTATCCGGAGCCGGTCAATATTGCGGTTGGCTTGCTGGTGGCCATTCCACTGGCAAAGTCAGGCCAGCTTTTTGACCATATGGCGCGTCGGGCGAATGACAATCTTGGGCGGCGAGTTGAACGTTTTCTGCAGGCCGGTGAACTTGGTGCGGTCGAAAGAGGCCATTTAATTGGTCTAGGTCATTTTGTTGTTTCCGCTCTGTGTACGTTTGTTGTCGTCGCCGGGATTGGGTCCCTCCTTTGTTTTGCGCTGGCGCCAATTGTTGCGCCTTATCTGGAGCCGGCCGGCTATTGGTTGTTGCTTGTGTTCCCACTGATTGGTGCGGCCATGATTTTGCGCTCAATTAAGATTAATCACTCAATGACACTTTTCGGAGCCTCTTTTGTGAGCGCTTTGTTGATCCTCTGGCTTTTGTAAGGACTTATTGGTGAAACTGCCTGGTTACATTTTGATCAGCACGCTATTCCGGTCTTTCCTGTTGCAGGCGAGCTGGAGTTTTGAACGGATGCAGAATCTGGGGGTGCTCTACGCTCTGAGCCCGGCTTTAAAGTATCTCTATAAGGGTGAGGACCGCAAAGAGGCGTTTCAGCGGCATCTGACCTACTTCAATACTCATCCTTATATGTCGGCACCCGTTTTGGGTGCTACGCTCGCTCAGGAAGAGAAGCGGGCGGCGGGACAAGATGTTACGTTTAGTGTCGAAGATTTCAAGAGTATGATTATGGCCCCTTATGCGGCCATAGGCGATGCGCTTTTCTGGGGAGGCGTGCGACCGTTAGCAGCGTGTATTGCGCTCTTCTTTGCTTTTAAAGGGTCGTTACTCGCCCCCCTGATTTTTCTCGCCTTTTTTAATCTTCCGCACCTGATGATGCGTTTTTGGGGTTTTATGCGGGGCTATTTTCGTGGTGTCAGTGTCATTGAGGTCATCCAGCGGCGTCGATTGCCAGACGTTGCGATCCGCTTCAAGGAAGCGACGATCATCCTGCTCGGTGGGCTGAGCGCCTATTCAACGTTTGTTGTTTTCAATAAACAGGCTGTCGCTCCCGGTTGGGGGTTATTGGCTCTACCGATAATCTATATTCTTATCTGGCTGTCCCGGAAGGGTCTTTCAGTCCTGTTTCTCATTTTTGCCAGTGTAATGTTGATAATAACTTTTTTCCAGGTTGTTACATGATGCTTTCTAAAAGAATGAAAATAATTAATCGTCTCGGTTTGCACGCGCGTGCCGCTGCTCAACTGGTTAAACTGGCCAATCAATTTTCTTCGGAAATTACGATTGAAAAGGATGACGAAAGTGTTAATGCCAAAAGTATTATGGGTATCCTGATGCTGGCGGCGGTTTGTGGATCTGAAATTTCAGTGCAGATTGAAGGCTCGGATGCTGAGCAGGCAATGACGGCAATCGAGCAGATGGTGGATGATGGTTTCGGCGAAGATTGACATACCGCAGGACACTTTCCTGGTCGGCATCGGTTCATCGCCTGGTATCGCGATCGGTGAATCTTTTTTGCTGCATCGCGACCGGAAAGTCGTTGTCCCGCGTTCAATTCACTCTGATGAAGTTGCCGATGAGGTTGCTTCTTTTCAAAGGGCCCTGGAGCTTTCCAGGGTTCAGTTAAATGAAATCAAGCAGGGGGTGACTGATAAGCGCCTTGTTGATCATCTCTATATTATCGATACCCACCTGATGATCCTTGAAGATGAAATGCTGGTCAAGGATACGATTGATTTGATAGAGAGCGAATTAGTCAACGCTGAAGCCGCTCTGCATCGGACGATCAAAAAATTCCAAAAAGTTTTTGCGGAGATCGAGGATGATTACCTCCGCGAGCGTCTCGGAGATATTGAATCGATTGGTGAGCGGGTTCTCTATAACCTTACGGGTGAGTCCAGGCAATCCCTGACGGATATCGACCAGAAAGTCGTCGTCATCGCGCACGATCTCTCGCCAGCTGATACTCTGCAGATTGATCGTGAAAAAATTATCGGTTTCGTGACCGATGTCGGTGGCCGTACCTCGCATACTTCGATTCTGGCCCGGTCGCTTGGTGTGCCGGCTGTTGTCGGTCTGGAAACAGCAACGGCACTGGTCCCGGGGGGGATTCCGGTCATTATGGATGGCACCAACGGAACGCTCATACTGAACCCTTCAGAGATGACTTTTCGTGAGTATCTCCGCAAAAAACAGGATTACGAATATCAGGAACGGGCGCTTCTTTCCTATAAAGAACTGCCGGCGATTACCCGCGATGGATTCCGGGTCTCTCTGCAGAGCAACATTGAACTGCCAATGGAGATCTCTCTGGCCCTCAGTCAGGGGACTGAAGGGGTCGGTCTTATGCGCAGTGAGTTCCTGTTTATGGGGCGTTCTGCTCCCCCTGATGAAGATGAACAGTTTTCGGCATACCTGGAAGTTGTCGAGCGGATGAAGTCACAGCCGGTGACGATACGTACGCTGGATGTCGGTGGCGACAAGTTCGTGCCCGATATTAATTTGAGTGACGAGATGAACCCGGCCATGGGTTTGCGTGGTATCCGCTTCTCTTTGAATGAAAAACAGATGCTGAATGTACAGCTGCGTGCCATTTTGCGAGCTTCTGCCCATGGCCCGGTCCGTGTCATGTTTCCAATGATTACTGGCGTTGCCGAGTTGCGTGAGTGCCTGCTCAGACTTGATGTAGCTAAGAATGAGTTACGCCAGGAAGCTGTTCCGTTCAATGAAGAGATGCCGGTTGGCATTATGATTGAAACCCCTTCGGCCGCATTGATTGCTGATCAACTTGCCAAAGAGGTCGATTTCTTTTCGATCGGCACCAATGACCTGATTCAGTATTGTCTGGCTGTTGATCGGGCCAATGAACATATTGCTTATCTCTATGAACCACTGCATCCCGCCGTTCTCAGGGCACTTGCGATGATTTGCAAGGCTGCTAAAGAGAATAATATCGCCGTCAGCATGTGTGGTGAGATGGCCGGAGATTCACTTTATACCCTCATTCTTCTTGGCCTCGGAATTTCCGAACTTTCGATGAATCCTGCCGCGATTCCGCGAGTAAAGCGAATTTTGCGTCAGGTTGATCGGGTGGCCGGTGAAGAGATTATCAATGAATTGCTCGATCTCCCGACCGCCCTTGAAATCACCCAGCGGCTTGAAAACCGTATGGCTTCACTGTTTCCTGACTTGTTTGGCGAACCGGAGCTGTAAAGAGACTTGACTAAACTGGTCTTAACTCTTAAAATGCCCCGCTTTTAAAATATACTACGGAGGAATTTCCCCATGCCGATGACAGACTTTCTTTTTACTTCCGAATCCGTCAGTGAAGGACACCCGGATAAGGTCTCAGACCAGATATCCGATGCCATTCTCGATGCGATTCTCGCTCAAGATCCAAAATCACGTGTTGCCTGTGAAACCCTCGTAACAACTGGCATGGCGATGATCGCCGGTGAGATTACCACCAATGCCCGGGTCGATTACGCCGATGTCGTTCGCGAGACGATCAAGGAAATCGGTTACTCCGATGGCTCCATGGGCTTTGATTGGGAAACCTGTGCGGTTCTGGTTTCGCTCGATCGTCAGTCTCCGGATATTGCCCAGGGGGTGACTGAGGGTGAGGGGATGTTCAAGGAGCAGGGCGCCGGCGACCAGGGGATCATGTTCGGTTATGCCTGTAACGAGACCACTGAACTGATGCCGATGCCGATCACTTTTGCCCACAAGCTGACCAAGCGGATGGCTGATATCCGTAAAGGCGGTCTGGTCTCGTTTCTCCGTCCTGACAGCAAATCGCAGGTGTCGATCGAGTATATCAATGACAAGCCGATCCGGGTTGATTCAGTGGTTGTCTCTTCGCAACATACGCCGGATGTCACTTATGACACCCTCAAAGAAGCGATCATGGAAGAAGTCATCAAACATGAAATTCCGAGTGAACTGCTTGATGAAAACACCAAATATTATATCAACCCGACCGGACGTTTTGTTATCGGTGGCCCGCAGGGTGACTGTGGCCTGACTGGCCGCAAGATTATCGTTGACACCTACGGTGGCCAGGGCTCCCATGGTGGCGGTGCTTTCTCGGGCAAGGACCCCTCCAAGGTTGACCGGAGCGCTTCCTACATGGCGCGCTACGTTGCCAAAAATATCGTTGCCGCCGGCCTGGCTGACAAATGCGAAGTGCAGCTCGCCTACGCCATCGGTGTTGCCGAGCCGGTTTCGGTTCTGGTCAACGCGTTCGGCACCG
>JBFFPW010000063.1:0-7499 GCA_041573815.1 Desulfuromonadales bacterium | reverse complement strand
GCGGTAGCGGCGTAATGTTTCAAGTTTGCGCTCATAATCGCTCGCTTCGAAAAGACGGGCTTCAAGTTCAAGCTCCATCTCCGGCAAATCCTTGTAGGGTGTGGCGTAAGATCGGGAAACAAGGGAATCAAGAATTTCCGGGTGTTGAATAAAAATACGACTCAGGAAACGGCTGGTGCCAAACAGCGAAATCAGCAGCTTGATGATGCCGTGGTTTTCAGCCAACAAGGCATAGTAGGTGCCGCGGGCCCGTAACGCCGACAGGAAATGCTCCATGTTCAGCAGGGAACGATCCGGTTCGGGCGAGGCGAGAACTTCCTGCAGGATCAGTGGCGCAATTCTTTCCATCTGCCGCCTGGCCTGTTGGGTCAAGTGTGAAAAAGGCTTGCCGTCGCGCAGGAAAACCAGACTGTTGTAAGCCGAGTCTGGACTGTCAAAACCCCATTCCTCAAGCAGGTCTTTGATCCGGTCCGGATCGATGCTCGGATCGAAAACAGCGGTGATCTCAGGGCGAACCTCTTCCTGGATTTCTTCATCGCTGGTGTAAAAAAGCTCCCGGAAGATCTCTGCCACGGCGTCGCGATGTCGATTCAGTTCCTGCATAAAGGAATCCGTCTCTTCAAAACCGGACCGTCGGGCTAAGGCCAGCATCTCTTCTTTTCGTTTCGGCAGGTTGTGGGTTTGTTGCTCCTGGAAAACCTGAATTCGGTGTTCAACCGTACGTAGAAAAATATAGGCATCGCGAAGAATCGGTAACTCGTTGTCCTTGACCAGCTCTTCCTCGTGCAGGGCTTCGAGCGCCAATAGAGACCCCTTGATGCGTAGCCCCGATTTTTTCCCGGCGTAAATCAGTTGCAGTGCCTGAATGAAAAATTCAATTTCACGAATGCCGCCACGACCGAGCTTGAGGTTGATTTCGCCCTCTTCATTGCGGGCCAGACTGCGATCAATCTTCTGCTTCATGCCTTTGATGTCTTCGACCATGGCATAGTCAAGATGCCGCCGGTAGATGAAAGGTTCAAGCTCCTGCAGGATGTCATTGCCGAGTTTCATCGAACCGGCGACCGGCCGCGCCTTGATCAGCGCTGAGCGCTCCCAGCTTTGGCCCCAGCTTTCGTAGTAGAGGATGGCGTTTTGGGCCGGTTGGGCCATCTCGCCGCTGTTCCCTTCCGGGCGCAGTCGCAAATCAACCCGGAAAACAAAACCGTCGGCAGTGACCTGGCCGATCGCCTTGCTGACCATGTCAGAAAGTTTGATGAAATAGTTGTGGACATGGATCTGGTTGATCGGGGTGCCGAGCGGCCCGTCAATGCCGGTGGTTTTGCCTTTTTCTGATGAATAAAAATAGATCAGATCAATATCGGAAGAAAAATTCAGTTCACGACCACCGAATTTACCCATGCCAAAAATGGTGAACTCGGCTTCTTTCTCTTCTTCATCCTCGTTGGCCGTTACCATTGGTCTGCCGAACTCTTTTTTCAGAATGAAATCAGAAACCTCATAGGCCCGCTGCAAGGTCGCAGCCGCCAGAGACGAGAGCTCGTCAGTGACCTCAACCAGGTCAGCTATCCCGTTGAGGTCGCGGCTGCTGATGCGCAGAATCTCCTGACACTTGTACCGTCGAAGCAATGTCTGTAATTCTTCAAAAGTAACCTGTTCGGAAATGGCCTTGCGCAACTCCGAAATCATCATCTCTTCAGTTTTTCGCAGATCAATTTCAGAATTGATGATCAGGTTCTGAAAGAAAGATTTGTTGCGACAGAGGATGCCAGTGAGGAATTGCGAAGCACCGAGAACGGTCAAGAGCTGTTTTTGTCGAGTACTGTCAGTAAGGGTGGGACGAAGATCCTCGACAGAGATGCTGTTGGACAGCCGTTCGAGGTTGTTCAGGGCTTGATCCGGGTCGGCCGTTGCCAGGGCGCTAATGGCGAGCTGCGCGAGTAATTCTTCACATTCAAAAAAGTCAGACAGGGCCGAGAAGTTCGCCATGGTTTTGCCGGCTTCAGTGTAGCCGAGTTCCAGGGCGAGGGCTTTGAGCCCTTCGTCGTCGTTGTTGTGACAGAGTTCTTTGAGGCGAGCCGCCAGATTTTCCATCAATCCCCCTGGTTGACCAGTTTCTCGAGCTCCTGCAGATAATTATCTCTGGCGATGCCATTTTCGGTGATGATCGCCGTAACCAGCCGGGCCGGTGTGACATCGAAAGCCGGGTTGCGCACCTTGATACCCTTTGGCGCAACTTGTTTGCCGGCGTGATGAGTCACTTCGGTGGCGCTACGCTCTTCAATCGGGATGCCGGAGCCATCACTGATGGCAAGATCGACGGTTGATGTTGGTGCGGCCACATAAAAGGGGAGGCCATGCTCTTTGGCAAGTACGGCGACGGTGAAGGTGCCAATTTTGTTGGCGACGTCACCGTTGGCGGCAATCCGGTCAGCTCCGACGATGACACAATCGATTTCCCCTTTGCTCATCAGGTAGCCGGCCATATTGTCGCAGATCAGGGTGACATCAATGTTGTCCTGCTGCAATTCCCAGGCGGTGAGGCGCGCGCCTTGAAGAAACGGTCGGGTCTCGTCAGCGAAAACCGAAACATTTTTACCCGCTTCTTCGGCGGCCCGGACAACACCAAGGGCGGTGCCATAGCCTCCGGTAGCCAGTGCCCCGGCATTACAATGGGTCAGAATGCGAGCATTCTCCGGTATCAGGTCGGCACCATGTTTCCCCATGCGGCGGTTGATCTGTTCGTCCTCTTCAGCGATCGTACAGGCCTCGGCCAGAAGAAACTTTTTCAGTTGGTCGATTTGCAGCGTCTCGGCTTTGCGCGCTGCATCTTGCATGCGATCAAGGGCCCAGAAGAGATTGACCGCCGTCGGTCGGGTGGCGGCGAGCAGGTCGCAGCACTTGGCAAATTGCGTCATGAAGTCGGCAAAGTTGTCTGCTTCGATATCACGAGCGCCGAAGGCAGCCCCGAAAGCGGCAGCGACTCCAATCGCCGGTGCACCACGGACGACCATGTCGCGGATTGCCTCGGCGACCCCGGCGCAATCGGTGTAATCGATCCAGACTTCCTCGGTCGGCAGCAGACGCTGATCGATCATCCGGCAGGCGCCATTGGCGAAAAGTATCGGTTTGACAGACATAAGATTTTCTCCGAAAAGAAGGCGAAAGGAAAGAGGTCCAAGGGAAAAGGTTTCAAGCCTTTAACCTTTCATCTTGTACCTTTAACCCGATAATTTCTTCTTCAAAAGTTGATTGACCATCCCCGGATTGGCCTTGCCTTTGCTCTTTTGCATGACCTGGCCGACGAAGAAGCCGATCAGTTTTTCTTTGCCTGATTTTAACTCGGCAAACTGGCCCGGATTGGCGGCGATGACTTCATCGACCAATTGTTCGATGGCGCCGGTGTCGGTGACCTGCTTCAAACCTTTTTCATCGATGATGGTGTCGGCATCCTTGCCGCTTGCCCACATCTCCTCGAAGACCTGTTTGGCAATCTTGCCGGAGATGGTGTTGTCAGCGATCCGCTTGAGAATGCTGACCAGAAGTTCCGGTGAGACCGGGCAGTTGGTAATCGCGATACTCTCTTCATTTAATTTCCGTGAGAGTTCACCGGTAATCCAGTTGGCACAGGTTTTATTGTCATCATGCAGTTTGATGCAGGCATCGAAATAATCAGCCGTTGCTTTTTCGGCAACGAGAACTTCAGCATCATATTCGGACAGGCCGAGTTCTTTGACGAAACGGGTTTGTTTTGCCGCCGGGAGTTCCGGTAAAGCAGAGCGGCTCTGCTCGATCCATTCTGCACTGACCACAAGAGGAACCAGGTCGGGATCGGGGAAGTAGCGATAGTCGTGAGCCTCTTCTTTGCCGCGCATTGACCGGGTCGTGCCGGTCTGGCTGTCAAACAGGCGGGTTTCCTGGACCACTTTGCCGCCATCTTCGATCAGCTCAGCCTGACGTTCAATTTCGTATTCAATCGCCTGCTTGATAAAACGGAAGGAGTTGATGTTCTTCAGCTCGGCCCGGGTGCCTAACTCTTCCTGCCCCCAGGGGCGGATCGAAACATTGGCGTCACAGCGGAACGAACCCTCTTCAAGATTGCCGTCACAAACGCCGAGGTAGACGACTATCTGGTGCAGCTTTTTCAAGTAGGCGATCGCTTCATCAGGCGATCGCATATCCGGTTCGGAGACGATTTCTAATAGCGGGGTGCAGGCCCGGTTGAGATCGGCAAAGGAGCTGCCGGATGCATCGGACGTTTCACCATGCAGCAGTTTGCCGGCATCCTCTTCCATATGGATACGGGTGATGCCGATCCGTTTTTCTTTTCCCTCCAACTCGATATCGAGATGGCCATGCTCACAAATCGGCAGTTCAAACTGCGAAATCTGATAGCCTTTCGGCAGGTCGGGATAGAAATAGTTTTTGCGGGCGAAGATCGAACGGGGCGATATCTGGCAGTTGGTCGCCAGTCCCGTCATGATGGCATTTTCGACCACCTGCTTGTTCAGAACCGGCAGGGCCCCCGGCAGGCCGAGACAGACCGGGCAGGTCTGGCTGTTGGGCGAACTGCCGAAGTCGGTCGAACAGCCGCAGAAAATTTTGGTTTTGGTGGTCATCTGGGTGTGAACTTCCAGCCCGATGACAACTTCATATTTGTCCAGCATCGCGTTCTCCTTAATTTATCAGACCGCGGCCTTTTGAGTGTGCCATTCGGTTGCCTGCTCGTAAGCGTGTCCTGCCTTGAGAATCTGTTCTTCGGCAAATGGTTTGCCGATCAATTGCATGCCGATCGGCAAGTTGTCTTTGGACATGCCGCAGGGAAGGCTCATGGCGCAGGTTCCGGCCAGGTTGACCGGGATAGTGAAAATGTCCGACAGGTACATTTGCAGCGGATCCTCCATCTTCTCACCGAGGCCGAATGCCGGCGTCGGCGCAACCGGAGTCAGGATGGTGTCGACTTTTTCAAAAGCATCGAGGAAGTCCTGGCGAATCAGGGTGCGGACTTTCTGGGCCTTGAGATAATAGGCATCGTAGTAGCCGGAGGAAAGGGCGTAGGTGCCGAGCATAATGCGGCGCTTGACCTCATCACCAAAGCCGGCGGCGCGGCTCTGCCGGTAGAGTTCAATCAGTCCACCGCCGTTGTCAACCCGACTTCCGTAGCGGATGCCATCGTAACGGGCGAGGTTGCTTGATGCCTCAGCGGTCGCGATCAGGTAATAACAGGCAACGGCGTAATCGGTATGTGGCAGGGAAACATCGATGATTTCGGCACCGAGGTCACGATAGGTTTCAATCGCTACTTCGGTTGCCTGTTTGATGTCAGCATCCAGACCATCAATGAAATACTCTTTAGGTAAGCCGATGCGGACACCCTTGAGGTCGCCGCTCAATTCGGCATTATAATCCGGAACCGGTCGATCAATTGAGGTTGAGTCGAGTGGGTCGTAGCCGGCAACAGCACCGAGCATGGTCGCACAATCGCTGACATTGCGGGCGACTGGTCCGACTTGGTCGAGCGACGAGGCGTAAGCGATTACGCCGTAGCGCGAGACCCGTCCGTAGGTCGGTTTCATGCCGACAACGCCACAATGGGCAGCTGGTTGGCGGATCGAGCCGCCGGTGTCGGTGCCGAGCGTTGCGACCGCCTGGCGGGCGGCAACGGCTGCTGCTGAACCACCGGATGAGCCGCCTGGAACCTTGCTGTTGTCCCATGGGTTTTTAACCGGGCCGGCAGCAGAGTTTTCGTTGGAACTTCCCATGGCGAACTCATCCATGTTGAGCTTGCCGACAATCACGGCGCCACTTTTCTTCAGGTTGGCAACCGACGTGGCATCGTAGGGAGCAATGAAATTATCAAGAATTTTCGAAGCGCAGGTGGTGCGGATGCCATCGACCAGGAAAATATCCTTAAGAGCGACCGGGATACCGGTCAGCGTTTCAATGGTGCCGGCGGCGATCTGCTTATCGGCCTCGGCGGCTGACGCCAACGCTTCTTTTTCGCAAACGGTTATAAAGGCATTGATCGATTCATCAGTCGCGGCGATACGCTCCAGGTAGGAACGGGTCAGTTCGACCGACGAGATCTCTTTGCTGCGGAGCTTTTCCTGCAGTTCAGCAATGCCAAGGTCTGTCAGTTGCATGGGATTACCTTTGCTTCAGTAGTTTATTCAATGACTTTCGGAACTCGAAAACAATCGTTGGCCGGGTCGGGAGCATTCAGCAACGCTTTTTCAATGCCGATCGACGGTTTGACGACATCGTCACGGAAGGCATTTTCAACCGGTACCGCATGGGCGGTCGGAACAATATTGTCGGTATCGAGTTCGTTCAGCTTGTCGACGTAGCCGAGGATCTGGTCCATCTGGCCGGTGAGCTGGTCGAGCTCTTCGTCCTTCAACGCCAGTCGGGCCAGAACGGCGACATGTTCAACTTCTTTGCGGGAGATTTTCATTCCTGTCCTCACTCTTGAATTAAGCCATTTCGGCAGTGTCGGAAATTACCATGACAGGCTGATCTTTTCAAGGTTTGACGTTTCTGATTCAGCAATAAAAAAGGCCCGCAATGCGGGCCTGTGTATTCGTGGGTAACTGACTTATGCTTCGTCATCTTCTTTCTTTTCGATCTTTTCAGGCTCTGCCTCATCTTCAGCATCTTTGATGCCGTCTTTAAAGTTGCGTAAGCCTTTGCCAAGCGCGCCGCCGACTGAAGGAAGTTTGCCGGCCCCGAAGATGACCAGGACCAGAATAAGAATGATGATGAGTTCCGTTGTGCCAAGACCAAACATAAGTGTTCTCCTGTTTCATTAATTTGCCAGCAAAGAATACACATTCTGAAAATAAAGTGCAATAAAAACTGGCAATTATGACGTCTTAAAAAAACGGCCGACCCTTGCGGGCCGGCCTTGGAGGCAGGGAATAAATCCCTGGAAGGTATGACTTTGTCTTACTTGGTGCGAGCCCACTTGACCTTGGTCATCGGGTCGCCTTTGTAGCCGAGCTCTTTCCAGTGCATGCGGCCGTTGTCGCCGTGACAATCAAGGCAACCCAGAGCCTGCTCCTTCGGAGAGACCATGTGGTTGATGCGCCAGTGCATTTCGGTTTCAACGAAACCGTACTCGCCACTGTAAGGAAGGCCGGCGGCCTTGGTGCCGAGGCGGGCAGCCTTGTCCCAGTCAAAATCGACCCAGTAGCCGCCTTCGTTGGCAACCTTGGCGGTGATCAGGTTCTTGAACTTGGTGTCGTAGATTTGCTTGCCGCGCATAACCTTGAACGGGTAGATCTTCGAGTTTTTGTCTTTGCGCTCACCCTTCGGGTAGGCGATCTGCACAACCTTGTCCGGATCGATTTTTTCGCCACGCATGTAGGCACCGCCGGTGCCGACGTGGTGCGATTGCTTCGTGAAGTCATCGTTGACCGAACGCCGCACTCCCTGGCCAGTTCCGCCGTGGCAACCCAGGCAGTCGTTTCCGGCGCCCTCGAAGCCACCGTTGTGGGTGT
>JBFFPW010000062.1:0-7501 GCA_041573815.1 Desulfuromonadales bacterium | reverse complement strand
TTTTTCAAGAAACACGGCCGCCATGCTCTTTGAACGGCGGACACGATCATTGACCAGGTGCAGATTATCCCGAATCCGGCTTTTAAGGTCGGTGCACAATTCAACCCGATGTTGATGTGCCAACAGAAAAGCCTGCATCATCAATGTTGGATCCTGATCGAAGGCATCCGGCTTACTGAGTCGTAACTCACCTTTCAGGGTGTAGAAATATGTATTGATCTGTCTCTTGCCAAATGCCCCGAGGAATTTTGGCTGACGGTGATCCTCAGCAGTCGCTATGCTGATCAGGGTTGATGCAAGATGCTCAATCTGGGTTGCCTGAAAGTAGTAATCCTGCATAAACAGTTCAACGGCTAGTGCTTGCCGGGTATCGACATAGCCGAGGAAGTGGGCAATTTTTTCCTGCTGGTCAAAATTGATTTGCTCGTTTTTGCGCGGAGAGATGAAGTGCAGCTCATTTCTGACGCGCCAGAGGTGATTGAGGGCAGAATTATAAGCGGCCGCTTCCTGTTCCGTGACGACTCCTTTTTTCACCAGGTCTCGCAAGCTTTTGGCCTTGAACTTAACACGGGCAATCCACAAGGCTGAATGCAGGTCACGCAGACCACCCTCGCCCTCTTTGATATTCGGCTCCAGATGGTAGACAGTCGAACCATATTTCTTCCTCCGCACCTCATTTTCCTCGAGCTTGGCGCGGATAAAGGCCTGCGTGTTGCGATTCAAGGCATCCTTGACAACGGTATTTTCATAATCTTTATAGAGCGCCCGGTTGCCAATAAGAAAACGGGAATCGAGCAAGGCTGTTCTGGCGGTAATATCCTGGTTGGCCATATCCAGGCAGTCTTTTGTTGTCCGGACGGAATAACCGACATCGAGGCCCAGATCCCAGAGCATGTAAAGCAGACGCTCCGTTGTTTTTTTCAATGGCGCAATATTACCCGCCCCGCAAAAGAACATAATATCGATATCGGAGCGAGGATTCAGTTCACCACGACCATAACCGCCGATGGCAATCAGGGCACAATCAGCAAGGAGTTCACCATCCTTATCGGTCGTTGCTGCCTTGAATAAAGCGCAGATCATAGCGTCGATAAGGGTTGTGAAATGCTGAACGATTTCGGAACCGGAAGCGCCGGCGCGATGCCGGGAAAAAAGTTCCTGACGCGATTTTTCAAGAAGCTGGCGGGCGCCGTCACAGAGCCGATCACGCCGTTCTTCAAACGGCACATCCGAACTGATTAAATCAGCGGGTAAAAACGCTTCAAGATGGCTTGTCGTTTCAGTCATTAGCGTGCCGCCAGTAACTTAAGGGCAGTGGCATAATTTCGCACGCCCTTGACAATTGCTGAGGCGGCTCTCTCCTGATAATTTTTGTTCTGAAGAAGTTTTTCCTCACTGTAATTACTGATAAAAGCTGTTTCAACCAGAACAGAAGGCATGGTCGCACCGAGCAAGACATAAAATGGTCCCTGACGAACGCCGAGGTCCTTGACCTTGTAGTGTTGTTTCAGATTGTGGACCATCGATTTTTGTATTTCCGCAGCCAAACGGCTCGATTCATTAATTTTCGAATTGGCCAGCAGGTCCATGAGGATCATTTCAAGATCGCCAACCTGCTTGAGTGAGGTCCCATTCTCCCGGGCAACGACTTCAACCGCCTTGTCATTTTTGGAAAAGTTGAGGTAATAGGTTTCAATCCCGCGAGCGCGACGATTGTTGTTGGCATTAGCATGAATTGAAATAAAAAGATCAGCCCCGACCTTGTTGGCGATAGCTGTTCTCTCTTCAAGCTCAAGAAATGTATCGCCGGATCGGGTCAGAATAACTTCGCAGTCCAACTCCTGTTCCAACCTTCGAGCCAAAATTTTAGCCATGGCAAGAACGACCTTCTTTTCGAAAACCCCGCTCGGGCCGACCGCCCCGGGATCTTTACCACCATGTCCGGCATCAACAACAATACGCCGGAGCCCCTTACCGGTGCGGGTTTCGGGGATATGGACCTTGAGAGGCCTCTCCTTGGGTGCCGTTTTCAACAAGCTGGCGATATCGTCTGTCGCAACCGTCTCTGGGGTTTCCTTTTCGGAGACCTGTGTTGTCTTGCTTAGTTCATCTCCCTGCACATCGACAACAATACGGAAAGGTTCTGCCAGAGGAAAAACCTTATAATCCTTGAAACTTTCTAAATCGAGGACCACCCGTGTTGTCGTGCTGTCCGGTTGTCCAGCACGAATCTTCGTCAGCAGACCATCATTGACATTCTGTGACAGCAACAAATCGTCTAACGGCACGGTCTGCTCGAGATCAATATAAATACGTGAAGCAGCGCCCTTATCGGGATCTCCTTTTAGAAAATTGGATGTAAATTCTACCTGTTTCTGCATCTCAAGTACGACCCGGGTGTAGCCGGGGTTAGACCAGAAACGGATGGTCTTCAGACTGTTGCCAGCAGAGCTTTTGACCGAAGCCGTTTTGCTGACTGACTTTTTCACAGGCGCGTAGCGCGAGAGCTGTACCAGCTTCTGACTTGCCTTCTTCTTCATATCCCCGTCTGGATAAACAGTGACGATCCTTTTGTAGCGGCTGTAGGCCGGTGTCGGCTCTTCCAGAATTGTTTCGTGAATCTTGGCAGAAAAGTTCAGGGCGTCATCAGCCAGGCGACTGGCAGGATAATTATCAGGTAGACGGTCAAAATACTTGACCGAATTGCGCGCATCTTCCTTAAGACCGGAAATTCCGTACAACTCAAAGGTTGTCTTGCCGGCCATAAAAAGAGCATCTGCCGCCCTTTTGCCATCGGGGTGCTTTTTGTAGACCTGGTCAAAAAGTTCAACGACCTTTAACCAGTTATGGCGATAGAGACGATCTTTTTGCGAATCAAGCAAGCTGTAATAGCTTTTGCGCGCTTTTTCGTAATCGCGATCAGAAACATCTGCACAACTGAGAGCAGGCAGCAAAAGAATCAGTATAAAAATAAGGCAACGTTTTATCATCATTACAAAAGCTTCTTTAGTTCATCAATCAGGTTAATTGCTTCAATCGGCGTCAGCACCGAAACATCAATCCCTTCCAACCGCTCCCTGACCGCATCGGTTTCCGACACAAACAGCGGCAATTGTGATTTCTGTGCTCTGGGTTCCCCTTTGCTTTTCGCCAAACGGGGCTGACCTTCAGATTCATACTCACCCGACTCGAGGTTACGTAAAATCTCCTTCGAGCGATCAATAACTTCCTGCGGTAGTCCAGCCAGACGGGCGACCTGAATACCGTAGGAGTGGCTGGCGCCACCCTTGACAATGCGGCGCAGGAAGATGATCTGGTCATTCCATTCCTTGACGGCGATATTATAATTCTGCACCCTCTCACGGGTCAATGACAAGTCCGTCAGTTCATGATAATGGGTCGCAAAGAGCGTTTTTGCTGCCACCCTGTTATTGTCGTGCAAAAACTCGGCCACCGACCAGGCAATACTGACACCATCAAAGGTCGAGGTGCCGCGACCGATTTCATCGAGCACGATCAGGCTGCGTGGGGTCGCGTGATTAAGGATATTGGCCGTCTCGGTCATTTCAACCATAAAGGTCGACTGACCCCTCGCCAGATTATCACTGGCGCCGACCCGAGTAAATATACGATCAACAACCCCGACTTTGGCTTCAGCGGCCGGTACCATTGAGCCGATCTGGGCCATCAGCACGATCAGGGCGACCTGCCGCATAAATGTCGATTTACCGGCCATATTCGGTCCGGTGATGATAAGAATCTGGTTCTGCTCCAGATCCATCTCGACATCGTTCGGAACAAACCGTTCGTCGAGCGACATCGTTTCAACAACCGGATGGCGACCATCGCGAATCAACAGCTCCTGGCTCTCATCAATTTGCGGGCTGACATAATTCTGTTCATGCGCCACATCAGCCAAAGAGGCCAGGACATCGAGCGCCGCCAGGGCGGTCGCTGACTGCTGCAGGCGTTCGCCCTGCTCGGCCACCAATTTCCTGACCTGTTGGAACAGTTCGTACTCAAGCTCAACCAGCCGATCTTCGGCACCGAGAACCTTGTCTTCGTACTCTTTCAGTTCCGGGGTAATGTACCGTTCGGCGTTGGCCAGGGTCTGTTTGCGGATATAGTCTTCCGGCACCCGGTCAAGATGGGTCCGGGTCACTTCGATGTAGTACCCGAAAACCTTGTTGAAACGAACCTTCAGCGACGAAATACCGGTCTGTTCACGCTGCTCGGCCTCAAGACGGGCAATCCACCCCTTCCCCTCACGACTGATCGTGCGCAGTTCATCAAGATCGGCGTTGTAACCATCACGGATAATGCCCCCTTCACGCAGAACAAACGGCGGATCATCAACGATTGCCTTTTCAACGAGTTCAACCACGTCCGGCATCGGGTCAATACTGTTGCTGAGTTGTATCAACAAGTCCGAGTGCAACGATTCCATCTGCACCAGAAGTTCGGGCAAGCGCTTGAGCGACTCACGGAGAGCGGTTAAATCCTTGCCATTGGCATTGGCCATGGCGATTTTTCCGTTGAGCCGTTCCAGGTCATAAACACCATCGAGTGAGGCGCGGATATCCTGGCGTAGAAGAGCTGCGTCGGCCAACTCGGCAACCGACTGTTGACGCTGGACAATCCGGTCAACGTCGACCAGCGGCTGGTTGATCCACTGCCGCAGCAGCCGCCCGCCCATCGCCGTCACCGTCCGATCGAGAACACCGAGCAATGAACCTTTACGGGAACGATCATACATGGTGCCGGTCAGTTCAAGGTTACGGCGGGTGGCGTCATCGAGAACCATGTAATCGCTGACATGATACGTCACCAGAGGCCGGAGATGTGGCACAGACCCCTTACGGGCTTCCTTGAGATAATGCAAGGCAGCACCGGCGGCCTGAACAGCGGCATTCAACCCCTGACAGCCAAAGACATCGAGGCTGGCGCAGTTGAACGTCGACAGTAACTCCTCGCTTGCATAATCGGCATCAATCGACCAGGAAGGGACGGAATTCACCACTTTGGATTCAAGCAGATCCGCCAGTGGTTTCGTCCAGGCGTTATTGTTCTCTTCTTCAGGAAGAACAATTTCCGCCGGATCAATCGAGGCAAGCTCGCTGCGAACCGTTTCAATATCGGAAACCTGGGTCACCCTGAATTCGCCGGTCGAAATATCGAGCAAGGAGATGCCGTAGGAATGTTCGCCATCGGCAACCAGTGCCATCAGATAGTTATTCTTATTCGGACGCAGGTTATCAGTGTCGACAATCAGACCTGGGGTAATCACCTGCACAACGTCACGCTTGACCAGGCCTTTCACCGTTTTCGGGTCCTCGACCTGCTCACAAATTGCAACCTTATGGCCATGATCTACCAGCTTGGTGATATAAGGTTGGGCACTGTGGAAAGGAATGCCACACAGGGGGATTTCTTCGGCTGCCCCCTTGTTGCGGGCGGTCAGGGTAATATCGAGAATCCGCGAGGCCGTTACGGCATCATCCATGAACATTTCATAGAAATCACCGAGCCTGAAAAACAGGATCGAGTCAGGGTACTCGGATTTGATTTCCAGGTACTGCCGCATCATCGGGGTTGTTTTAGACATCTGAACGTAAACCTTCTGAACACCATTTAGGAGAGCACTTCTGGCAGGACTTTCAACGCTTTCATAACGATACGCCAGGCGGTGATTATGTTAACAAAGAGCACCTGCAAAGTAAACAGCTTCGATGCCTTGTTTCCAACATTATTGAGGCTTCTTCCTTGACCGATAAATTACAGAATGATACAAAATCGCAACGGATAACACTCTCAATGAAAGAAGCGCCGATAAATGACTGACAACAAAGCAAATATAGATGATTTTTCCATTGCCGATCTCGATGATGAAATTTTAGCTGACAAGCTCTGCGTCGAGTTTCTCACAGCCTTTCACAAATACCTGCTGAAAGATAAAGAGCTCGACCCGCTGCTGGCCGGCAGTCGCGCCCGTGGCGCCGACTACTTCCTCCGCGATTTCATCATTTCCGACCGCCGTGAAAACATTTTCCTGATTGAATCGGACCGGGTGCGCCAATTTGGCGGCAACTGGTACATCCTTTCGAACATGGAACCCAACATGGAAGAACTGGGTTTCATCCTCGCCGGTGTTGCGACTTTCTACGAATATTGCAATACCCTGGGACTCGTTGACAAGGAAACCAATGACGAAATTGCTGCGCATTGCCTGGCACTCAATTATTACCAGGAGCGCATCGATGCTTTTCACGCTATTGCCGATGACGGTTACATTAAATGGAACGCTGACTGCCCGGTGAAGTGAGTCCGGGGTTCGGATATCAAGTTTCAAAGTCAAGAATGTTAATAGGACGTTGATGAACGCTGAAAAATCGGATTCTTACAGATTATTAGTCCTTTATTAGATTGTCATTCCCGACGCCGATCGGGAATCCATTTAGCAGCAAGTCTCGTTGCCACGGATAAAATTGGATCAAGGCGGATCTTTTCATCCGATTTCTATCAGATTTGATCTGTGGCAAAAAATGATTTTAATCTTATGGTCCAATCACTGAAAAAAATACGCGCAGCCAGACTCTCGGTGGTCACCGCCACCCTGCTCGCTATCATCAAAATAGCCGTCGGTGTTGCCACCGGTTCGATGGCCGTACTCGCCTCGGCCGTTGACTCGATCCTCGACATCCTGATGTCGAGTGTCAATTTTTTCGCCATTAAAAAAGCCGAAGAACCGGCCGATGAATGCCACCCGTTCGGACATGGCAAGTACGAAACCGTTGCCACCCTGATCCAGGCTTTTGTCATCGCCATTTCCGGCAGCTGGATCATCTTTGAAGCCACCAGACGGCTGATCCAGGGTAGTGAACTCAAGATGGTTGGCGGTGGTATCGCCGTTCTGATTTTCAGCACCTTGATTTCCTTCGCCATCAGCCGATACCTGCGCATGGTCGCCAAACAGACCGATTCATCGGCCCTCGAAGCGGATTCACTCCATTTCTCGATGGATGTCTATACCAACCTGGTCCTGGCCGCCGGTCTGTTTATCCTGCAAATCTCCGGCATAACCGGCATTGACCCCATCCTCTCCATGCTAGTCGGAGCCTACATCATCATTGAGGCGTTCAAACTGGTCCGCCACGGTATGCGCGATGTCCTCGATGCTGAGCTGCCGCCCGCCATCAGAGAAGAAGTGACCCGTTTGCTCGACGATTTCAAAGCCAACCTGGTGAACTACCGCAACCTGCGGACCCGACGGGCCGGCTCACAGAAGTTTATGGATCTTGATCTGATTGTCTGTCGACATATGACAATCGAAGAAGCGCACGATATTGCCGACAATCTTGAAAAAAGAATCAAAAAAGATATTCCTGGATCAGATGTCACGATCCACCTCGAACCGTGCCTCAGCGATGAATGTCCAGGTATGGAGAACTGTACTTCTGATAAAATGCGAGTACCGGAAAAAAAGACTGAGAATTAAATTCTT
>JBFFPW010000061.1:0-7537 GCA_041573815.1 Desulfuromonadales bacterium | reverse complement strand
CCGGCAGGAGGAGGTCAAATGAGACTCCTGCTCAGCTTGTTGTTTCTGGCCTTAACCGTTGTGCCGGCAAGTGCACTGCTTGTTTATGAAGGTGAGCAGACTCTCTGGCAGGATACTGTCTGGCAGGGCGAGATCCTGATCGACGGGGTCCTGACCGTTGCTCCCGAGGTGACGTTGGAAATCCGGCCCGGTTCTATTGTCCGTTTTACCCGCAATGACAGCAATGGTGATGAGATTGGTGAGCACGAACTGTTTATCCAGGGGAACTTTTTGGCTCTCGGTACGGTTGAAAAACCGATCCTGTTTACCTCGGCGGAAAAGATCCCTCGCGCTGGTGATTGGGGCGCTATAAATATGATGACTTCGGTAGCAGAGAATGTTCTCGAAAATTGTCTGGTCGAGTACGGTTATCGAGGTTTTCATGCCCATTTCGCTACGGCCAGGCTGGTGAATTCAACTTTTCGCTACAATCGTCGCGGGGCGCAGTTCCAGGAATCGACCGTAACGATCGATCATTGCCGTTTTGAAGACAATTATAACGGTTTACAGTTCCGGGATTCGACAGTCTCAATTGTTGATAGTCGGGTGACCGGTGGCTACTGGGGTCTGCGTTGTGTTTACAGTACCCTTGCCATGAAGGACTCTCTGGTGGAAAACAACCGGATCAATGGTGTGCATTTTCGTGATTCTGAAATCGAATTCAGTAATAACCGCATAGTGCAGAATCGTCGCGGACTTTACCTGCAACGATCAAAAGGGACGATTTCCGGCAACATACTCAGCTCGAACAGTGAGCATGGTCTCTTTCTCGAAGATTCAGAAGGTGTGATTCAGCACAATGATATCAGCCGTAATGGCCGGTCCGGCTTGCGAATGATTAATTCAACTCTGCAGATGAACGATAACAATATCATCGATAATGACGAATATGCTGTGATCAACGATGGTGATCAGTCTGTTCGGATTTCCGGCAACTGGTGGGGAACGACAGATAAACAGTTGCTGGCGAAGATGATAAGGGATGGCGAAGATCGGCAAGATGTCGGTCGGGTCGAACTTGTAACGCCACTCAAGGCGCCGGTTCTGCGATGAAAGGTGTTCAACTCTCTATGGAATCTTATGGTTTGAAGAAATTGCTTCTGGCAACAGCCCTGCTGGCGTTACCGGTACTGATGATCATCAGTGGTTGCGAGAATGTTCAGGATCGTCCGGTCATGCGGATCGGCTACATGAATTGCAATAGCGAAGCAGAGACCCTGGCCCGTTTCAGGCCGTTGACCGCTTATCTTTCTGAACAATTAGACATCGATTTCAAGGTTGTCCCGGTTGATACCCAGGATTTTGAGGAGCGTTTTTCCGCCGGTGAGTTTGAGTTTGGTCACAGCAATTCGCTGCTCTATATCATGCTCAAAGAGAACCAGCAGATGCAGTTGATCGCAACCGAAAAACGGGGTCAATACGGGGCCCGAACGGCCGGGACGATCATCTCTCGCAAAGGGAGTGGCATCAAGAACATAGAAGACCTTAAAGGCAAACGGATGGTTTTCGGGCCGCAGCTGGCCCCTTCCGGTTACCTGGCGCAATACGATCTGATGCTGCAGGCCGGATTCGACCCGGAGATAGATCTTGACTATTACGCCATCCCGCACGGTTCATTCAAGCATGAAAAGGTCGTTTATGGTGTCTACTTTGGTGAATTCGATGTTGCCGCGGCACCAGCCCTTGATCTCGAACTCATGACCCGTGAAGGGCGCATTACTGCCGATGATTTCAATGTTGTCGCTCAGAGTGAAGTGATCCCTTACTGTACGTTCGGCGCCGCCAGCACTGTTTCGGAGTCGCTGGTGCAGAGGTTCCGCAAAGTGCTTCTTGATATCACCCCGTCGACGACGGTGCAGTTTAACGGAGAAACCATTAAAGTGCTCGATTCCGCCTGGATCAGCGGTTTTGAACAGTTGTCCGACAGTGATTATGATCCGATCCGGCGGATGGCCAAAAATGCCAACATGCCGCCATATCAGGAGTTTTAATATTGTTTAGCGATCTGTTTGACCGCATACATCTGTTGGCTGTTGTTCTGGTGCTGGTTGTCATCGCTTTGTTGCTGGGTGGTTTTATTGACCGTGGTGATGAACCATTAAGATCGAAGCGCGATCCATCGGTTGAACGAGCCATGCAGGAGAGGGCGCGGGCCGCCTTTCTGCTTGAGACCTATCAGCCGGTCGATCAGATGATTGCTGATAAACGTTATGCCGAGGCTTTGTTGAAACTGCAGTCCTTCGAAAAATCATACCCGGGTGAGGCACACTCGATGATTCTGCGCGGATCAATTCTGATCGCCCAGGGTGTCGTGGGTGAGGGGATTGCACAATATGCAGCTGCCGTTAAGGTGAACGGTGATTATGTTGATGAAAAAAGCAGTCTGAACCGACGCAATGAAATTACTTTGCTGGTCGAAAACAGTTTACCGAAAATTAAAGAGTCGTTGCGGTCGGTCGTGACTCCGTCAACGGAGAAATCGTTGAAAAATCTTTACTATCTGCAAAGTCGACTGGCCGGAGGGTGTGAATAGATATGCCTGCATTTGATCGACATTTCTGGTTGATCGTTTTTTCCGGAGCCTCTCTGGGTCTGCTCGGCGTTTTGTTGGCCTTCTGGGGCAATCCGGACAACTCTGGCATTTGTGTCTCCTGTTTCGTCGAGAATACGGCTGGGGCGATTGGCCTGCATGATAATACACGGATGCAATACATCCGTCCCGAGCTGATCGGTTTCATCTTTGGCGCTATCGCCAGCGCCGTACTTCTCGGTGAATTCAGGTCAAAAGGTGGTAGCGCACCCTTGCCGCGATTTTTGTCCGGAGTTTTTCTGATCATCGGTTGTGCTGTCTTTATCGGCTGTCCGATCAAGCTTTTCCTCCGCTTGACCGCTGGCGATCTGACGACAATCGTCGGTTTGGGTGGCCTGGTTGCCGGAGTCTGGGTCGGTATTAAATCATTGTCAGCCGGGGTCCATCTTGGCCGCAATGAGACTCAACGTGGTGGTTCCGGTTTGTGGGTTCCGGCACTCTTCCTGTTTTTTCTGCTGATCCTGTTTCTGCGTCCCGGTTTCGTCCAGTTTTCAGAAACTGGCAGCGCTGCTCTGCACGCGCCACTCCTTTTCTCCCTGGCCGCCGGCCTGTTCCTCGGTTTTCTTGCCCAACGCAGCCGTTTCTGTATTACAGCCAGCGTGCGTGACTTTCTGCTGATGGGGGGACGGGCACCACTCGCCTGGGGCTTGCTCGCTTTTTCTGTCGTGGCGATTGTCGCCAACATGGCAACCGGTTCGTTCCGACTCGGCTATTATGGTCAGCCCGGATCACATCACGAAGCGGTCTGGAGCTTTCTTGGCATGGGACTGGTCGGTTGGCTGTCGGTCATTATTGGTGGCTGTCCGTTCCGGCAGATTATCAAGGCCGGTGAGGGTGACGCTGATGCCGGCATGGTCGTTCTGGGCATGCTGGTTGGTGGTGGCCTGGTGCAATCATGGGATATCGCTGCGACTGCGGCCGGCGTCTCCCTCTACGGTAAGGTCGCGGTGCTGGTGGGTATTCTGTTTGTATTGTTGAATTCCGTATTTTACCGAGAAAAGGCTTCTGCCTGATTTGAAGCTTGAAGAAAGGTCTGTTTTGAAGACGTTAATACGCGATCCTCAGATTGTTTGGCGGGTTGAAAAGCAACGTGAAGCGCAAGTGCTTGCGGCCCTCGAGTCCGGAGCCGATTCAGATGAGCACGGGACGGTTATTCTGATTGTTGCCGGTACCATGCACCAACTGAATTACGTTGGTGGTCTTATCTGGCAGCTGTGCGATGGCTCGCGTGACATTGATGCCGTTACGGATCACCTTCTGGATGAATTTGCTGTTGATAAAGATGAACTCGCTGCCGATGTACAGGACTTCATCAATGACCTGGTTGAAAAAGGCTGGTTAAGTTATGGAAAATAATTTCACTGAACTGTTCTCGGCGCCATTGACTTTTAACTGGACGCTTTCGTTCCGATGTAATTTCACCTGTTCGCATTGTTACAGTCGTGACGAAGAAGTGCCGGAACTGACGACCGAAGAGAATTTCCGCATCATTGATGTGCTGGCTGAAAAGCAGGTGCCTTTTGTCAATTTTGGTGGTGGTGAACCACTGATTCGCGATGATTTATTCGAAATCACCGAATATGCCTCATCGAAAGGCCTGAACGTTTCGATGAATTCCAACGGCTGGTTGCTGGATGACGTTGCTGCCGCCAGGATCAAAGAGGCGGGATTCAAGAGTGTCGGCATCAGTATCGATAGCGTTGATCCGGCGTTGCATGATGATTTCCGATGCATGCCGGGCTCACTGGATCGGGCGGTCGCGGCTCTGGATGCGCTGCGCGGGGCCGGAATTCGCAGCACCATGAGTTCGGTGATCTCGAAAATCAACTACAAGGACTTCAATCCGCTTCTCGATCTGGCCCGAGAAAAAGGGGTCGAACAGGTTTACCTGCATAACTTTAAATGTTCAGGCCGGGGATTCAAAAATCGTGAAGAACTTGACCTGAGCCCGGACGAGTGGCGCGCGTTTTATATCGAGGCATTAGAGGTCAAAGACAAGACGGATGACCTCGAAATTTCCTTCGACGATCCGGTCATTGCATCACTGCCAGGTTATGCTGAAAACCCGTTGGTAAAAGGGAGTAGCTGTGGTAAGCTTTCACTTAATTTACGGCCGAATGGGGACATTACACCATGCGGTTTTATTCCGCTGGTCGTTGGTAATCTTTTGACCGATGATTTTGATGATCTCTGGTACAATTCGCCGATTTTGAACAAGATGCGCAATAAGGAAGCCAAAGGCAAGTGTGGTGATTGTGGTTCGTTTGAATCATGTTTAGGCGGTTGTACCGCAAGGGCTTTTGCCACCACCGGTGATTTTAGTGAACCTGACCCGCATTGCTGGAAGTAAGACTTCTTGTCGTGAAATTTTTTAACAGCCATTTCAAGCCATAAAGGAGGTACTATCATGAAAAGATACCAGAAGCCTCGGGTCGTCGGTTCTTCCAACGTCCACCCTTGCTGAAAACGCGGGGGCAGCTGATGCTGCCCCCTGTTTTTTTCTGAAGAGAGTATGGGACTAGACCTTCTTGATAACCCGATCCGGGTCACCTGGGATTTGTATGCCGGAACGGCGATGGCAGATTCCGATGCAAGAACTGTTTTGCAGCGCTTGCTTGATGCCCAGGTGTTTTTTGTCACTCTCGAACAAACGCCAATTCTCCATTCTGAATGTGAATCGATTCTGTCCCGGCTTTCCGAGCAGGGTATCCAGGTCCTGTTGTTGAGCGACGGTTCAGCAGCTGAATTGCAGAATCTCCCCATGCTCACCGGCCAGTCACCGGCTGTCCTCCTCAATTTACAGCCTTTTTTGCGTCAAACGTCACCTGATTTCGATCGCTTGCGTGCGGTCATAACAGCCATGCGCCACTCCGGGATTAATCCCGGTTTCAGTATGACTCCTTTACGCTCTAATATTGACTCTCTGGTTCCGTTGCTGGGGTTTGCAGCAGAGATGGAAATCCCGCGTTTCAAGTTGCCTAATGTCAGGATTGATGCTAATTTTCAGCAGGTCGGCCGGGAGCAGATTTTAAGGCCAGATGACCTTGAGAATTTACGACAGAATCTTCCTGATTTAACCTCTCTGGCAGGTCATGTTGATCTGGAAATTCACGATCTTTTTCTCTGGGAACTCCTGACGCCCGGGAGCAGCAAGAGTCGCAGTGAGTATGGTGGCTGCCAGGCAGCAAACTCTCTGGCACATATCAACGCCGACGCGACGGTTTTGCCCTGTGTTTCATGGCCGGAATCCCTTGGGTCGTTGCTGGATTCCTCTTTTGCTCAGATATGGGCATCGTCGGAATGTCAACGCATCCGTCGGTCGATTGCTCAAAAGCCGACTGGTTGTGTCGATTGTCGCGACTATCAGCTCTGTTATGGTGGTTGTCGCGGCTTGTCCGGTGTCCTTGATATTGATAATGGCCGAGATCCGATGTGTAGCGGGCCAAGGTGACAATGACGATCTATCTCGACAACTCGGCAACATCATTCCCCAAGCCTGAATCGGTTTATCGTGCTGTTGATCATGCTTTTCGGAACCTGGGCGCCAATCCGGGTCGTGGTGGCCATCGCATGTCGCTTGAATCAGCGCGGCTGGTTCTAGATGCCCGCGATGCTGTCGCTGAGCTGTTTGATATCGCTGATGCTTCCAGGGTTGTTTTTACATCCGGGGCAACTGAATCGATAAATCTCGCCCTGTTCGGTGTTTTGCAGCCGGGCGACCGGGTTGTTACAACGAGCATGGAACACAACGCTGTCGCACGCCCGTTGCGCGCCTTAGCTGACAGAGGAGTTGTGGTCGAAAAGGTTCAGGCGGATGCCAGTGGCCTGGTTTCGGCCGAGTCGATTCGTCAGGCCTGCTCGAAACAGACCCGACTGGTCGCCATGACCCACTGTTCAAACGTCACGGGGACAGTTCAGCCGGTTGAAGAAGTCGCCGCTTTCTGCCAGGAGCAGGGGATTCTCTTGCTGGTCGATGCGGCCCAGAGCGCCGGGCTGTTGCCTTTGTCGGTCGGGAAGAGCGGAATCGACCTGCTGGCCATCGCTGGCCACAAGAGCCTTTATGGTCCCGCGGGAACAGGTCTGCTTTATGTGGCGCCCGGCGTCGAACTGAGACCTTTGATTTATGGCGGCACCGGCTCGTTGTCGCAATTTGATGCGCAACCGGATGACCTGCCGGAGAGATTTGAAAGCGGCACAATGAACACCCCCGGTATCGCCGGACTTCTGGCCGGTATCGAGTTCATCAACCAAACCGGTCTTGATGTTATTCGCAGCAAAGAAGAATCACTCATTGCTGAACTGATCAGAGGCCTGAAATCGATTGATGGACTGACGGTTTACGGACCGAATGATTATGCACAGCATGGCGGAGCGGTGTCGTTTAACTGCTCTGATCTTGACCCGGCAGAAATAGGATTTCGCCTGGACCATGAATACGATATTATGGTCCGGGTCGGATTGCATTGCGCTCCCGATGCGCATCGTTCCATCGGAACTTTTCCGCGCGGTACTCTCCGGGCCAGTCCCGGTTATTTTAATACGTTCGAGGATATGAATCGACTGGTAGAGGCTTTAAGGACTATCGTTGGATAGAGTTGTGGGCTTTTATTTATTGGAGGATTTTATGAAGCGTTTTTTGTTCGGTTTGCTGTTGTCGGTATTTATGGTTTCTGCATGTGCCTTGCCGCCGGAAAAACCGGTGACCCGTGAAGAGCTGATGCGCACCGGCATTTATCAGAAATTCATCATTGAGGATTCCCCGGAGCAGGTCTTGAATATGTTGAACACCTACGGAGAGGCAATTCTTAAAGGCAAGCGGAATGTCCCGGGCAAAGATTATCCGGTTGATATTAAACTGCTGGCGACCGCTGAAGGTATTGAAATTCTCGATTACGACCGTTAGGGGCT
>JBFFPW010000060.1:0-7540 GCA_041573815.1 Desulfuromonadales bacterium | reverse complement strand
TGTTCATCGATCAGGGCTATCGGGCCATGTTTCATTTCTCCGGCCGGGTACCCTTCTGCATGGATGTAAGAGATTTCCTTAAGCTTCAGCGCCCCTTCAAGAGCGACCGGGTACTGATTTCCACGACCGAGATAAAGGAAATCGGCAGCTTGAAAGTAGTTTTTAGCCAGCGCCTCAATCGAGCCATCGAGTTTGAGTATATCTTCAACCAGGCGCGGCAGGGTCATCAGGTCATCAATCAGAATACGGAAATTATCTGCAGTGATAACACCTCGGGCCAGGCCCAAATGCAGAGTGAAGAGAAACAGCGCCACTAACTGGGTGGTGAAAGCCTTGGTTGAAGCGACGCCAATTTCCGGACCGGCGTGAGTATAGATGATGCCGTCGCTCTCGCGGGCGATCGACGACTCGACGACGTTGCAAACACAGATGACCTTGCCCCCCTTGCCACGCGCCTCACGCAGTGCCGCCAGAGTGTCGGCGGTTTCGCCCGACTGGCTGACGACAATGGTCAACGTTTTCTCAGTGACAATCGGGTTACGATAGCGAAACTCGCTGGCAATATCGACCTCAACCGGCACCCGGCAGTGCTGCTCGATCATGAATTTGCCGACCAGGGCTGCGTGCCATGAGGTTCCGCAAGCGACTAAAAAGATCTTGTCGAAAGCCTTCAGTTCATCCTTGCTGATGTTGAGGTCTTTAAGGTTGATGCCACTCTTGTCGTCATGGACCCGACCGGCAATAGTATCGGAGATGGCGCGTGGCTGTTCATGAATCTCTTTCAGCATGAAGTGCTTATAACCGCCCTTTTCAGCCATCATCGGCGACCAGGTGATCGTTTTGCTTTCTTTCTCAATCACTTCACCATTAAGCGTACTGACCTGCATACCGCTACGGGTAAAGACGACCATTTCGCCATCTTCGAGGAAAATCATTTCCCGGGTATGGGAAAGCATCGCCGGAATATCGGAGGCGACGAAGTATTCGCCCTCGCCCTGGCCGACCACCAGAGGCGAACCGAGTTTGGCGGCAATCATCTTATCCGGGTCATCAGAACAGATAACGGCGACCGCATAGGCCCCCCGAACATCCTGCAGGGCGTTGCGCACCGCGGCTTCAAAGTCGCACCCTTCCTTGCCGTACTGCTCGATCAGGTGGGCAATGATTTCAGTATCCGTCTCAGAGACAAAATTGTGCCCAAGCGATTTGAGCTTCTCCTTCAATTGCAGGTAGTTTTCGATGATCCCGTTATGGACAACAACATACTTGCCTGCCCGGTGCGGATGAGCGTTGGTTTCCGACGGCCGGCCGTGCGTTGCCCAGCGGGTATGACCGATACCGAGCGAACCGGACAGCGGCTGCTCACGCAACACCGCATCAAGGTTGACCAGTTTCCCTTCGGCCCGGCGGGTGGCAATTTCGCCATCGTTGAGGGTCGCAATCCCGGCCGAGTCGTAGCCCCTATATTCCAGGCGCTGCAACCCCTGAAAAATAATCGGTGAGGCTTCCTGTGATCCGATATAACCAACAATTCCACACATAATATTTAAATCTCCAAAAGCTGCCCCACGCAAAGTCCGCGGAGTTCGCAAAGTTAAGATCAAAGCCTATTGAACGCACCAAAAGTAGGCGCTTTAGGCGGATTCACAGGCTTGCGCCGCAGAGAGAAGCAAAACAGATAAGATCTAAACCTTCTCTTGAATTAAAGTCTTAAATCCTAAAAATGTCTTTGACTTTCTCTGCGTCTCCGCGTCTCTGCGTTAAAAATGTTTTTTTATTTTTTCGCCTTCTTGTTCTTTTTCGCCCAACCTTCAATGTTCTTCTGTACTGAGCGGGAAATCGCCAGCGCGTCGGCCGGCACGTCCTTGGTAATGGTCGAGCCGGCGCCGATCAGGCTATTGCGACCGATCTTGACCGGAGCGATAAACTGCACATCACTGCCAACAAAAACATCGTCTTCGACTTCCGTTTTGTGTTTATTGACCCCGTCATAGTTGCAGGTGATGGTGCCACAACCAAAATTGACATTCTTGCCGACCTCGGCATCACCGATGTAGGTCAAGTGACTTGCCTGAGATCCAACGCCAAGGTTCGATTTCTTGGTTTCAACAAAGTTGCCGATCTTGTTATCTCCGGCCAGATTGGTACCGGGGCGCAAATGCGCCATCGGCCCGATGGCACAATCATCACCGACTCTCGATTCAGCCAGGACCGAACCCGGTTTGATGTGGACATTGTCGCCAATGATGCAATCCGTAATCACCACGCCCGGCTCAATCAGGCACCCTGAACCAAGAGTCGTGGCACCACGCAGATGAACATTCGGATGAAGAATAGTGTCGGCACCGATTTTAACATCGGCGTCGACATAACAGTTCTCCGGATCGATTAGAGTGACGCCATCGCGCATCAACCGATCATTGATCCGCTGACGCATCACCAATGCGGCCTCAGCCAACTGACTCCGGTCATTTATTCCCATGACTTCCTCCTCATCAACAATCAGCGCACAGACCGTACGATTCTGTTTGTTGGCGGCGGCGACAATATCGGTCAGGTAATACTCTTTCTGGGCATTATCGTTGCCGACCGATTGCAGTGCTTCAAAGACCCAGGGGGCTTCAAAAGCATAGATGCCGGCATTGATTTCGCAAATTTTCTGTTCTTCGGCGCTCGCATCCTTCTGCTCGACAATCGCCGATACCTGATCCCCGTCACGAACAATGCGACCATAACCGGCCGGGTCGTCGACCACCGCGGTCAGCAGTGAAACCGTCGCTTTTTCGCTCGCATGCATCTTCAGCATCGCCTGCAACGTTTCCTTCTGCAAAAGCGGCACATCACCACAGAGCAGCAGCAGGGTGCCGGTGAACCCCTTGAGGGCCTGTTCAGCACAGAGGAGAGCATGCCCGGTTCCGAGCTGCTCGGACTGCAGGGCATACGATAACCGGTCCTCGCCAAGTTTCTCTTTGACCTCATCGGCCCCATGGCCAACCACCAACACGGTTGGTGAACAGCTGAGTTCCAATGCAAGACCGGCGGGCCAGGCAACGAGCGGTGCACCGGCAACCTCGTGCAAGACTTTCGGCAGTTTGGATTTCATCCGTGTTCCCTGACCTGCGGCCAGGATAACAGCGGCACATAATTCAGTTGGCATCAAGCATAACTCCATTCTTAATTTGGACCGTTCATTATTGCCAAACCATGAGAAACAGTCAAGAAATAAGCCTTTTCTCCAGCCCCTTCTCCGGCAAAATTTTTTGCAAAAAAATTTGATCTCAAGTATAGTTCCGTATCGGAGGAAGAGAAGAAATGCAAGACGACAGAAAACGAATCGGCCGCGAACTTGAGAATATTGAGCATGCGATGAAGTCTCTCGAGATCGCCTATGAACAATATTTTTCCGGCATCGAAAAGCGTGAACCGATGAAAGACCGGGAAGAGCTGACCAAACGGATTCGCCAATTTGCCAATCGGCGCATCATGCAGACCGACCTACGCTACAAGTACCAGAACCTGGCAACCCGTTTTCACAGCTACAACAGCTACTGGAACCGCATCCTGAAATTGATGGATGAGGGGAAATACCATCGCAATGCCAGCCAGGTCACAAAACCGACCGGACTTAAAAACCAGCCGCCAAAAGCAGCAGCACCGGCAGCTTCCGGCGGTGGTGAAGTCGATTCCGTTTATAAAGACCTGATGGCCGCCCGTAAAAACTGCAATATCGGTGGCAAGGCACCCGACAAAGGTCAGATTGCCTCCATGCTGGAGAAACAGAAAGCCAAAATCCGCGAGAAGTTCGGTGACCGTCCAGTCGCCTTTAAAGTTGAAACAAGAGATGGAAAACCCCGTATCGTGGTGAAAGCCAAAAAATAACATGCCCCGCAAACAGCGGAAAACAGCGCTCGTTCTTGCCGGTGGCGGCATCATGGGAGCCGCTCATGAGATCGGCACCCTGACCGCCCTCGACCGGCTATTCCCCGGCAGTTTCAGCATCAATCGTTTTGACACCTATCTCGGCATCAGTGCCGGCTCCGTTATTGCCACCCTGGTCGCCAACCGCATTCGCCCCGCTGACATCTACAGCGCCATCGCTCGTGATGAACGCCGGGTTTTCAACTGGCGGCGCAAAGACATCTACAAGTTCGATTTTAAAAGTACGATTACTGCCAGTTTTCAAATGATCGGCAACCTTTACAACATCGTCAGGCACCATCGAAAACAAAAGTGGAAATTCAACCTGCATGATTTCATCTACATTTTACAGGAACAGTTTCCCTCGGGGCTATTCTCACTGGATCCACTGCAGCAATACCTCTGCCATGCCTTCAAAGACGAAAAGCTGCGGGACAGCTTTGAAGAACTGAAAGCAGAGCTTTATATCCCGGCCTATGACCTTGATCGTGGTGAACGGGTCGTCTTCGGCAGTGAAGGGCATCGCGACAACCATATCTGTCAGGCAATCACTGCCTCCTGTGCCATTCCCTATTTCTTTCGGCCGTACCAGATCGGCGACAAATACTATATTGACGGCTCAAGCGGCAAGGTCCTGCATCTCGACATCCCCATTGAACGCGGCGCCAAACTCGTGATCGTTGTCAACCCGCGAGTCCCGATCGACAACGACCCAGAACACGCCTGCCTGCCGGATCTCTCCTATGGCCAGTGTTCAAGCATATCCGATCTCGGTCTGAATTTTTCATGGGAACAATCCCGCCGCATCGAGGCGAGGGAGAATATCAAAAGTGCCATTGAATACTACCGTTATAAATATCCGAAGGTCGATATCGTACTGATTGAACCGGGAGCAGACGAATCCCTGCTCTTTTTTCAGAACCCGATGAGCATGACGGCCCGGAACCATATGATGTCTTATGCCTACACAACAGCTTTGAACCAGCTAAAAAGCCGATTCACCGAACTTGAGCCGATTTTCAAACGCAACGGCATCAGGGTGAGCAAAGAGAACCTTGATTGTCCGCCGCCGGTTGAAATCGCCCTGTAAACATATAATGTATTAATGGTTACCTGAGATGGGTTGGATGGATTAAATCTCTACCACCGGAGGAAACAATTGCGCATTGTTTTTCCCACATTGCACGTACGAAGATCGGCCCAGGCAACTCCGCTGGCCGCGGCCTGCCTGGCAGCGATGGCCCATGATCGGCCGGAATTCGACTGCATTCTTCTTGATTTTTTCCCTGAAGACTCAACCGACAAGATCGTCCACAACATCCTCAAACGTTCTCCCGATCTGGTGATGCTGCCGCTCTACACCTGGAATCGACTGTCATTGCTAACCGTCAGCCGCGACCTCAAGAAGCAGGCGCCAAATATCACGGTGCTGGGCGGTGGACCGGAGGCAACAGCCGATGCCGCCGGCATGATTCTCGAAGGCAACCTTGATGGTGCGGTTCGCGGTGAAGGTGAAATAACATTTCTTGAACTGGCTGAACTTTTGTTGGAGCAGCGCCCATTAACCCTGATACCGGGGCTGTCCTTGCCGCAGGATGGCTCTGTCATCGACGGGCCACCACCCACAGGCTGATGCCGCTGACCTCCCTTCACCCTGGCTCACCGGTGTTTTGACTCCGGAACCGGGCAGCGGGCTACTCTGGGAAGTTGCCAGGGGTTGCCGCTTTGAGTGTAGCTACTGTTTTGACAGTCTCGGCAGTAACCAGGTCAGCAAACTCCCCGAGGAAAGACTGGCAGCCGAACTGGAACTGTTCGACAAGATCGGCGTCAGCCAGATCTGGGCTCTTGATTCGACCTTCAACTTCCCGGCCGGGCGCGGCAAAAACTTACTGCAGATGCTGGCCGGCTATGCGCCCGGCATCCATGTCCATCTCGAAGCGAAGATCGATTACCTGGATGAAGAGATGATCCAGATGCTGGCCCTTATCCCCTGTTCAATCCAGATCGGCCTGCAGTCTTTTCATCCCCAGGTCCTGCGAGCGGTCCATCGCTCTCTCGATATTGATTTTTGCATTGAAAAAATTCAGCAGATGGCTGAATCCGGTATCACTTACGGCTTCGATCTCATTTACGGGCTGCCGACCGATGATCTCGATGGTTTTCGCAGCAGCCTCGACACGGCGCTGTCCCTGCTGCCGAATCAGGTTGATATCTTCCCCCTGGCCGTCTTGCCAGGAACCAACCTGTACCAGCACAAAGAGGATTTTGGGCTGATTGCCGGCAATACAGCACCCTACGAAATAGAGCAGAGCGATACCTGGACGACCGACATGCTCGAAGAGGCCCGGTTGCTCGCTGCCGCCACCGACCTCTTTTACAACCTCGGCCGTGCCGTCGGTTTTTTCAGCACCCTGACCGACCTGACACAAAAAGAACCGATTACATTTCTTGAAGGGTTTGCCGACTGGATGATGCGGCATCAGGGTATTTACCGATCGGTGCTGATGGACAGAGAATGCTGGCTGCCCGAGGAAGTTCTGCCGATGCAGGAAGGATATGTGCAGTTCCTGCTGATGCAGAACCATCGTGAGTCAATTCTGCAGGCGGCGCTTGACCTGATCCGCTACCATTTCCATTATAACGAAACACTTCTCGAAGAAGAAATTGGCGCAGCCGAAGGGATCGATGACGTCGAAGTCTGGAGTCAGGCCTGGGGCACCTCCCCACACATTCGCCTGATTCCATTCTCTTATGAAATTCTCGACCTTCTCGAAATGGAGGAAGTCGACCTTGAGGAGTTTTCTGAACTGTTCCGCCCGGTCGGGTCAGTTGCTCTTTTCTGCCGACGCGAGGGTGAAGTGTTGTGTGAATCCATGGAAGAGGATTTTTTGACCCTGCTGCAGAATTGTGATGGCGTTCAAACACCGGAAGAGATTTTTGCCGGTTCCATCTCACGCACAGCCGGTGAAGAGATTGTCCGTTTTGCTGCCGCTGAAGGATTTATCGTCCCGGCCAACCAGGTTCAACTTCCAAGACGTTAACGGAGAGATGGAGAGTCACAGGGAAAGGCTCCCTAATCCCTACGAGAGAAGACTGGGGTGAGAGGGGACAACCCAACACATGTCATTCCCGACCTGATCGGGAATCCACTGTTTTCTTATTTGTCACTACATTTAGGACGTTAATTGAGCTTCTCAGATTGCGGTATCTTAAGGATGGATTGGAAACGAAATAAACATGGTATTTCTTAAAGGGGTCGTGGTTTTAGGGTGGTTAATTTGGATTGCTTTGTACTGGCATTTGTCATGGGCTAACGCGTCCAGTAAGCGACAAATTTTGACAAAGATGGTATTTCCGATTTTTTTATTTCTTGGTGATGAGTGGCCTCCCGAAACGAAGGGACAACGTTCTAGGTTACAAAGACTTGTTCTTTTGATGGTAATTGCAACTGTAATGGTTAACGTCGTGGTTCAATAAAGAAAAGGGGGCCCATAAGTCACGAGATATAAGAAAGCAAGCTACACTTGATAGCTGCTTCTTATAAATCCTCTCGCAACTCATTCCCAGATTATCTTAGGACTTTTTGAACACAAAAAAACGGGGGTCAGCATGCAACTGACCC
>JBFFPW010000059.1:0-7579 GCA_041573815.1 Desulfuromonadales bacterium | reverse complement strand
GTCACGAATCGCCGTACCTACCCCCTGCAGTTCGAACCGCTCGATGACCGCCACCTCTTGTCGGTCAATCACCAGCTCGACCAGCACCGATGGGCAACGAAAGAAGTGGGCTGCACGCATCAGCTCCGGCAACGGTGTCGTCAGTGAGAAAAAGAGCAGCACCGACATGCCACCAAGAATCCGGCTGCCAAGTTCGATCCCACGATACAAGGCGCCCTGGTAGATTGCTGTTTCATATCCGAAGATGGAAATGGTCCGGATCAGCTCCCCTTCGGGATACCAGAAAAGTTGGGTTGAAAAGGCAATGATCGCCAAGATGCAGGGCACCACCATCCGCCGCAGAAAAGAACGATGCGAAACCCCGGCGGCGACAATAGCGAACAGTGAGAGCGCAACCAGCGCCAGAGGGAAACGAAAACCTCCAGCCGTCAAATTGAGGCCGAGAGCCAACAGCATCAGCAGCAGCTTGACCCGGCCATCGAGGGCAACCAGCAGTCGGCGACGCTCACCCTGAACATCGGTGAACTGGTGGACACCAGTCATATCAATCGTCACCCTCTTCAGTCCTCTTCCCCATAATGAAAACCTTATGCCAGTAGTAACCCATCACGAAACCACCCATGGCCCCGGCCATGGCAAAAAGGAATAACAGCATGTCGCCTTCAACGTTGAACAGCGGCTCAGCCGCCTCTCTGCCTTTGTCGGTGGCATACTTTTCGATAACTGCTTCATCAATTCCAGCCCATTTTTCCTTTTTTGCCTCTTCGGCTGACGCCAGAGAGGTCAATACCAGGAAACAGAACAGAACCATCAATAACCGTTTCATGAGCCGGCCTCCGGAGGAATGATTTTCAGCCGCCGCAAGATATCGGGACGGTTTTTACGGATATAAACCAGGATACCACCGGTAATAGCCCCTTCAATCAGCATCAAAACAACAACATAGGGCACCAGAATCGAGAAAATCGTCGCGATCTCTGTCATCAGGCTACCACTACCATGCAGACCGGAAGCCAGGGCGATCGAAGTGCCGAGATAGGTGAAAAAGTCAGCGCAAGCCCCGGCAGCAAACCCGGCCCAGAAAAGATTAAACCGGATCCGACGGGCAATGACAAAAGCAATGATTCCGGCAAACGAACCGAGCACCCCCATCGAAAAGGTATTAGCTCCCAGGGTGGTCAAACCGCCATGAGCCAGAAAAAGACCCTGCAGCAAGAGTGAAACAAAAGCAACAACCACGCTCGGCAAAGGCCCAAGCAGTATGGCGCTGAAGCCGGTACCGGCCGGATGGGCAGTCGCACCGATGCCGGGAATCGGGATCGGCAGACAGCTGAACACAAACACGGCAGCGCCAAAGATACCGACCATCGGCATGTAGGTTGGCGATAGTTTTTTCCGGTTGGTCATCTGCCAGATACCGGCGGCAACAAACGGTAAGGCAACAACAAACCAGAAGCTGGCAACCTTCCACGGCAGCAGCCCCTCGGTGATGTGCATCGCCTGCGCTGGCTGCGCCACGGTGATCAGCAGCAACACTGTCAGTATTAATTTCTGCAACATCTTGCTCCTTCGCAGTCTCGGGGGCGACCGTCCCAAGAACCTATTACCTATCTCAACATTTGACCAGAAACCCAAAACGTGAGGTCGCGGCCTCACACTCCGCCTTACTCTTTTGTCTGGCCACAAAAGAGTAAGCAGAAAAGGGCACGTCCCGACGCTACGCTGTTCCCTCGATCGCAAAGATGAAAATCGGCCGTAAAAAAACTCGTCCTTCTTCGCTTCGCTCATATGTCCTCAAACAGTTTTTACGGCTTTTCGATTTTAATCCATGCTCACTCGGCGCTCCGCAACGGGACGAAAGAACAAATTCAACAACAAGAATTTACCTCTTTGCCTTACCCCCGGAGCTCTCAAAGTGATCTCACGTAAGCGCATTTCCTTGAACGTACCCTGCCCGAGACCGCCACAGCGACGAACCGTAATCGACTTAAGTCGATTTCTTACTAACTACCGTTAGATAAAAGCAAAACAAACCGCATCTACAAAGCCCCCTGCAAGGGAGCCATTTCTTTGGTTCGTTTCTTTATGGCTCAAAAAAGAAATGAACCCGGCCTGTGGGGCCGGGACCCCACGACTTTAACCAAAAGCTGTCGATCGAAACAGTCCTCTCAAGCACCTGCCAACCTTTATCCTTTATCCTGCGCCAACAAAACAAGCGCATTACAGATGGCAGCAGCAATCGTCGAACCACCTTTGCGCCCGCGACAGGTAATTTGCGGCAATCCGGAGACGACCAGTTCTTCTTTCGATTCGGCCGCACCGACAAAACCGACCGGCACGCCAACCACCAGCGCCGGGTCAACCTTACCGTTTCGGTACAGGTCCAATAGCTCATAGAGCGCCGTTGGAGCATTACCGATCAGAAAAATTCGACAGCCGGATGCCACCCCTTTGCGCAGGGCAACAATCGAGCGGGTCACTCCTTCAGCCTTCGCCTGTTCAGCAACATCGGCATCGGCAACATAACAGGAGATCTGACAACCGAATTCAGCCAGGCGGCTTTTATTGACACCTGACAACACCATGTTGGTATCACAGTAGATTCCACAACCTTCACGTATCGCCTGCAAGGCCGAATCGATGGCGCCTTCACTGACCAGCGTGTTCATGACAAAATCATAGTCGGCTGAGGTGTGAACAATCCGGCGGATAACCGGCCATTCAATGTCAGAGAATGAATGCGCTCCGACTTCAGCATCGATAATTTCAAAACTCTTGGCTTCGATTGCCTGCGGATCACGAATAATTTCAGTCATGGTGAATCCTCAATCAGTTCCAACCCACATCAGTGAGGGTCTCGGTAACCCGTTCACAAACAATTTCTCCCAACTTGGGATGAACACCGAGCGGTTGCCCCATGATCATTTCCAAACCGGGATAGCGTTTGGTCGCCTGCGCCATTTCGTCCGGCAGGTCTTCCAGCACATGCGCCCCGGCGAAGAGGAAATAGGGATAAAGCAGGATCCTCTCTGCCCCCTGTTCGACACAGCGGTCAATGCCGGTCTGGATATCCGGTTCATGCAGTTCCCGGAAAGAAACCTCGACGATCTCGAAGCCGCCCTCTTTACGAACCTGCTCGGCGATGACCCGCAAGGCATCGTTCGCTTCGGAAACCCGGGATCCATGCCCCATCAATAGAATAGCTGCTTTTTTATCACTCATTATTTATCTCGACTCCTTTTACCTTTTAGATTTTATCGCCCTTAAGATCGGCGGCAAAGAGTTCGGCAGCCCCGCGTGAAGCACAAAAGTCGCCGCACATGGTGCAGGTCTTTTCATCTTCCGGAGTTCGGCTGGCGCGGATTGCCCGCGCATCTTCCGGGTAGAGACAGAGCTCGAACTGCTTCTCCCAATTCAGGTCGCGGCGGGCCTTACTCATCAACTTATCCCGCTCACGCCCTTTTTCCGGATACTTGCTCATATCACCGATATAGGCGGCAACCTTGGCGGCCTTGACCCCATCGACAACATCCTGCTCGTTCGGCAGCGCCAGGTGCTCGGCCGGGGTAATGTAGCAGATCAGATCGGCCCCGAAGCGGCTCGATTGAGCTGAGCCAATGGCGGCAGAGATATGATCGTAGCCTGGGACAACGTCGCTGGAAATCGGTCCGAGCATATAATATGGCGCGTCGTTGCTCATCCGCTTCTGCAACCGAACATTGGTTTCAATTTCGTCAAGTGGCATATGCCCAGGTCCTTCGACCAGCATCTGGCAACCCATATCCTGCCCCAACTCGGCAAGCTCACAGTTGATCAAAAGCTCCTGAACCATGGCGCGATCGTGAGAGTCATGGATCGCTCCGGCGCGCAAACCATTGCCGAGCGAAAGAACAGTATCGGTCTTTTTCAGAATATCGACGACCCTGTCAAACTTTTCATAGAGTGGATTTTCCCGATTATTGGCCAGCATCCACGAAACCATACTGACGCCCCCCTTGCTGACCAGGCCACCATATCGATAGCCCTGTTTCTTCAAGCGCTCGATCGTATAGAGATTGATGCCGCAATGGACGGCCATAAATGCCATACCATCCTCACACTGCTTTTCGATCAGGTCGAACAACATCTCTTCATCAAGCTTGTTCGGATCGCCATACTTTTTAGCTGCTTCACAGAACGCCTGATAAAGCGGCACATTGCCGACCGGCAGATCAACCGCACCGATCACTTCGCGACGTACCCGATCAAGATCACCACCGACCGAAAGCTCCATCAGGGTATCGGCGCCCGCCGCTTGTGCAGCTTGTGCCTTGCGGATTTCAGCATCGTAATCGACAATATCGCTTGAAGTGCCGATTGAGGCATTGACCTTGGTTCGCAGGCCCTTGCCAATTCCAACAGCTTTCGGCTTGCGGTTATGATTCCAGGGAATAACGATCTTCCCCTCAGCGACCATCTGCATGATCTGTTCAGAACGAACATTCTCTTCTTTGGCCACTGTTGCCATCTGGGTTGTAACGACACCCTGGCGGGCCAACTCAATCTGTGTTGCCATGTAAAATTACCCTTCCGTTATTATTTCGACAAGCGGCGACAAAATTCTCTGCCACTTGAGGATGACTTGCGAAATGGAGATGGATATAGGAGCCGAGGACATTGCCGAGGACATACCCCTCGGCAAATTGTTCCTGGCCATTGCGGGCGGACACCCGATAAACCCGTTGCACACTTTCCGGCATCTTCATCTCGGAATAGTGAAATTCGTGGCCACGTAAAACCATACCGGCCGGTCCCAGAAGGCTCTCTTCGGTTAAAACAACCTCGCGATACCCCAACGACTTACGTCGCGGCAGCATTCTGGCGGTTGCCGGAAACAGCCCGGCTACGACATGGTTTTCGATCGCTTCGGCGAGATAAATCAGGCCACCGCACTCGGCATAAACCGGCCGACCCTCTTCGCTGAACTTGCGGATCGCCATCAACATCGAACTGTTCGCCGCAAGCTGTTCTGCGTAGACCTCCGGATAACCACCGCCAAAATAGAGGCCATCCAAACCTTCAGGAAGCTGTTCATCCGCCAATGGTGAGAATTCAACCAGTTCGGCCCCGGCAGCGGCCAATTGTTCAAGGTTGTCGGAATAGTAAAAACAGAAAGCCTTATCGCGAGCAATGCCGATGCGGATATCTGCAGCAATCTTTTTATCCGGCAAGCTCGCTGACGGCTGTCCAACACCAGTGATCAGGTCGTCAATATCAACACAGTTTTCAACGACATCGGCCAGACGATTCAGCAAATCTGAATTCAGGAGACCTTCCTCGGCCGTCAACAGCCCAAGGTGCCGCTCCGGCAGAGTGATTTCCTCATCCCGGCGGATGCAACCGAGTACCGGCGGCAACCCATCGACCGATGAACAGGCTTGACGCAGTAACTCCTCGTGGCGGTCACTGCCGACCCGGTTGAAGATGATGCCGGCAAACTGCAGGCTCGGATCGAACTGGACGAAACCGGCAACCAGGGCGGCGGCACTGCGCGCCTGTGAACGGGCATCAACGACCAGAACAATGCACCCTTCGAGCCAGCAGGCAACTTCGGCCGTACTGCCGACATTACTGTCACCGGAAGCGCCATCAAACAGGCCCATTACCCCTTCAACAATAGCGACATTTGCACCCTGACAGCCTCTTGCGTATGCAGACCGAACCCCGGTTTCGCCACACATCCAGCCGTCAAGATTACGCGACAGTCGGCCACAGGCAATGGCATGCAAGCCCGGGTCAATATAATCGGGGCCGACCTTGAACGGCGCCACCTGTAATCCGCGCCTTTGCAGGGCGGCCATCAGCCCGAGGGTGACGGTCGTTTTACCGCTGCCGCTGGCAGGTGCGGCTATGATCAAAGGTTTCAGCATTTCAACTCAATTATTTAAAATCAAAATCATTTCGCCACCAAGACACCAAGGTCACCAAGGAAATTCAAAATCTTTTTGTTAACGCAATGGCGCAAAGACGCTAAGAAAATCTAAAACTGATTCAAAACAAAACTTCTGGTTAAATCTCGCAAACCAAGATCTTATGTTTATTTCGGTTTTACCCAAAAACGATGATCTTGCTTTCTTGCCCTTCTTGGTGCCCTTGGTGTCTTGGTGGCAAAAATATGTTTTCAGCTTTTAGCCATTCAACAGACGCACAACCGAGTTGCCATCCTTGTAATAATCAATACTGTTCAGGCATCCAAAATCCTGTTCAATCGAGAACAAAGATTCAAGCGGTGCCCCGATGGCATCAAGCAGAATGACGCGGTTGACGCCGCCATGGGCAACGACAACAACTTCTTCACCCATATGGTCCTTGACGATTCTCTTGATGACCGGCCGGACCCTTTTGGCCAGATCGTGCAGATTTTCTCCCTCCGGCATCGGCACATTGACGATATCCTTCAGTCGCGCCTTCCATTCCCTGGGATACTGCTTCTCGATTTCAGTCCAACTCATCCGTTCCCACTTGCCGGCATCAAGCTCCCGTAACTTTTTCTCGAGGATCGGCTCTTGGCCGTAACCGAACGCCAGCATCCGGGCGCCATCAATACAGCGAGCGAGGTCACTGCTGTAGACGGCGGCGATCGGCAATTTCTGCATCCGTAGCTGCAGCATACCGAGTTGCGCGTTCCCCTTGGGTGTCACGGCAACATCGGCCTGGCCGTTGTAGCGTCTTTCTTCATGGCCTTCAACTTCGCCATGCCGGATCAGATGAATTCGGGTCCGTTCCATATTGTTTCTCCCCAAAAGGTGAGAGGTTAAAAAATCGCCAGAATAAACAGCAAAGCAAGAACCTCGAGCAGTTCGGTCGCCGCACCGAGCACATCGCCGGTAACGCCACCCAACCTTTTTTCAAAATAACGCAACATCAGCATCGCTATCAGGCCGATCAGGAAAACCAGGAAAACGCCTTTAAGACTGAACAAGACAATTGCCGTTGCCACCAGGGTGCCGGTTGCGATGAGGACTTCCCGTTCGCCAACATTTTCGACAAAGGCACTGCCGGTCCCGCCTTCCGGCCGGATGTAACGACTATAGCTGGCCAGAACGACCTGTATCCAGCGACCGGCGGTCGGCATCATAATCAATGCCGCCGATTTCATTTCAACCGGAATATTATAAAGCGAAAGATATTTCAGCAGCAGGACCATCACCAAACCGACGACACCGATCGCCCCGACCCGGCTGTCTTTCATGATATGCAGGATCGACTGACGATCCTTGCCACCAGCCAGACCGTCGATCAGGTCGGCAATACCATCAAGATGCAGCGCTCCGGTTGCCAGGATCAGGCAGAGGATCAACAGGCAATCAAGGACCGGGCGCGGAATCAGTGAATCGAGCATCCAGTTCAGAACAACCATGCCGAGTCCGAGAACCAGCCCGACCGCCGGGAAAAAGCCCATGCTGCGGGCCAGCCGCGGCGGGTCAATTTCAACCTTGTCGGCCACCGGAAAGATGGTCAGAAAGGCCATCGCTGATTTAAAGTCATCCCATTCGCGATTCATCTTTAACCCCTTAATTGCTGCTTTCCGAAACACCTG